>JANMUC010000614.1:0-6893 GCA_031391225.1 Deinococcales bacterium | reverse complement strand
GAGCGCAAAGGGAATGTTGCCAACAGGCGATTCCTGATAAAAAATTGTGTTCAAAACCGCTTGGGTCGGACTGCCTTTGGCAGTGACCAGCAAGTTAAAAATGCTCGAGGCTTGAACTGCTCCCTCGCGCAGGCTTAAAAGCGTTAACGGAACAGCCAATGCCACACCAACCCCGAGCGCAACCGCCAGAAGCGTCAGTAAATTTGGCACAAAACGGTTGCGTAAGGTGCGACTGACCAACCAAAAAATCATGCACTGACCTCTTTAAAGTCTGCCACGGGCATGGTCAAGACTGAAGTTGCAACCTCGAGATGACGCGAGAACTGCGACAGCACCAACGGGTCATGGGTTGCCACGATCAAACCCGCTTTTAACTCGGCAGCCAACTCACGCAGCAACTCGAGCGCCACCTGTCCACGTACCGCATCCAGGTGTGCGGTGGGTTCATCCACCAGCAGCAACTTGGGTTTGGTGGCAAGCGCACGCGCCAATGCCACGCGTTGACGTTCACCAGTCGAAAGTCGCGTGGGTGGCGAATGCAGCCGATGTCCCAAACTGACCCGCTCGAGCAAACGTTTTGCTTCGCGGGTGGCGTTACCAATGCTATTGCCTGACAATCCTAGCACCGCTGTCACTTGCTCGAGTGCCGAAAAACCATCGAGCAAATGAAAATCTTGGAACATGAGCGCAGCAGTCTTGGAGCGGTACACCTCGAGTTGCAAAACATTGGCACGACACAAATCCAGTCCTGATACTTGCGCCGTACCACTTGAAGGACGCACCAAACCCGCCAGAACATGCAGCAAGGTGGTTTTACCAGAACCGGAAGGACCTTTTAAAACAATTTCTTCACCTGCATTTAGCTCGAGATCGGGCAATCGCACCTCGGTGGTATCGGGATAACGAACCTTCAAGTTTTGCAATTGAACCAAACTCATTTCTTGATAACCTCAAATTCGTCGGCATAAATCCGAATTAATGACACAAAACCCGTGTCAGGGTCTTCTTTGACGCCCAACTCGAGTTTGCCACGCACACGCACCGCCCCAGCGCTAAAACGCACGCTGCGTCCATCACGGAAAAGCACCAAAACAATGTCCGATGGCCAATCGGCAACACTCGTGCAAAAAGGGCATTCTGCCATTGGTTTAGAACCCAGCACAAAAAAATCGATATTGACTTTTAAGGGCGGAGCCATGTACCCAAGCATCTCGACGCGTTTTCCGTTGGCGGCTTGAAGCTTGGGTGATAATTCCACGCCCTGGGCTGAAATTTTACTGTACAACTCGGAGAATTTAATTGGGATGGCGGCGGTTTGCGCCGAAACCACAGAGCATAAGCACAAGAGAAAACCCCAAACAACAATTTTCATGGCTGCATTGTGTGCCGCAATTGTCAGGGCAGAATGAAATCCTTTTATCTTGAGGTTTGAAGAAAGAACACCACAGCGAATGCTCGCTCCATGCCAAACAGATTGTTTAACGATTATCTTCCTCGAGTGACGTGACGGTACTGGTCATACTCGAAACACTTGACACTATGGCAATCAAAATATGTAAAACTTACATATGAATGTGACCGTCTGGCATCATACTGGTTGTGGAAGCTCGAGAAACGCTGTGGCTTACTTAAAAAGCAAAGGCATTGAACCAACGTTGTACATGTATTTAAAAGAAAAACCAGATGCCGCAAAAATACAGGCGGTGCTCGAGCAACTGGGTCTAGAGGCTGCGGAATTGTTGCGTCCAAATGAAGACATTGGCATTAAACTTGGAATTTATGATGAGGGTGTCAGCCAAGAAAAAATCTTAGTGGCAATGGTTGAAAACCCAATTTTGATACAACGCCCAATAGTCATTACCGATCAAGGTGCAGTCATTGCGCGACCAAAAACTGAGATTGATCGGATTCTTGCAAGCTGATCTGCATTTTGCCTTCCTAAAACCACTCGAGCATCATTTGAATTGAGGCATCATGAATTGGTTAACCACAAATATGAAGTGGATCATGCTCGTATCTGGCATACTCACCTGCTCAATGCTTTATGCTGCAATCGCACCGCAAGCAGCACTGCGCTCTACATTCGGGGCATCTTTAGAAGGACCAATCGCAGAAATCGTGGTTCGCAATTGGGGTGCTCTGATTGCGCTGGTGGGAGCAATGCTGATCTACGGGGCTTATCATTTGCCAAATCGGAACTTCATCTTGGCTGTCTCGAGCATCAGCAAATTGGTCTTCATTGCTTTGGTGCTTGTGTACGGAAGGTCGTTTCTTGGTTTTCAGGCGGGTCTGGCTGTTGTGATTGATTTGGTTGCGGTTGCACTTTTTATTGGCTACCTGATTGGCATACGCCGTACACGCCTGGGTTGAAGCCAAGCGACTACGAAACCTGCTGCTCGAGCCAAAGTTTCTGGTATCACAAAAAAGCCTGAGACGAGGTTAAAAACCAAGTCTCAGACTGTACTACGTGATTACATCAAACGACTCACGAGAAAAATGGCAAAGCCACTTAAAGCAATCAGTGCCCATCCGTCTTTCCACACCAACTCAGCTTCCTGAACGGAAGTGTAAGTTGAGAGTGAAAACGAGAAAAAAGCACGTAAAAGACTGACCCCAGTGATCCCGACAGAAACTGACACGTGTGCCAGTAAAATCTGAGAGCAAAGGTTTCCAAGCAGCCCACGCAGGTAGCGAGCTTGCGAAAATGCTTCGGCTGAAGCACCTTCACGGAGGGCTTGCTTTTGAAGCAGTGACCCTGTTTTTGAAAACAAAGACGCTGCAAATGCGACTGCGGGTACAACCACGTTTAATGGCATTCCCGTTTGAGCCGCTAACTTGGGTAAGCTAACGCCAGTCAAAACAAATAAAATCGCCACCCAAATCACCACGTCGATTTGATATTTTTTGAATCGAGGTCGAACGACCGCAGTCAAAAAATTTGGGTAATTTGCGGAATTCTGCAACTGGACGACACCATTGGTCATCATCAACAAACCTAAGGTTGCCACTGCCAGAGAGACAAGATTGACTTCTCGGTTAAAAAGCAGTTTGTCAGCCAATGCAGCACCAGCATTGCTGGCGATTGCCATTGCAATATCTAAAAGCAACATGCTCTTAAAGCGTTTTTGCAATAAACTTTTTGCGACGTAAGCCACTGCAAAAAAAGCCAGCGTGACCAACAATAAAAAACCTCCGCTGAGGTTTAAAAAAGATGTTCCTTCCGCCCAGGCAGAACCCAGCACGTCGGGAATAAAAAAAAGCATCTCGAGGGCGAGAAGCCACAAGACACTGATCAAAAATTGAAGCATTCTGTTTTTGCTGATAAACAATAAAAAAGCTGAACATTCGTGAGACGTTGATTGTCAAAAATCACAGCCAGAGCAAGCGCTAAAGCCTTGAAGACGATATTAAATTCGTGTCATGTTTGGGTCAGTACCTTGAGTACCCCGATTCACCTCTGGGATTGGTTTGCATTTGATACCTGAACCCAGAAGGTGGTTGGCTGATCTTGTGCTGATGAAAAACGGCTAACTTTTTGCAATGACATCCATTCAAGACCACCAAGCAAACCGTCAATTGATTCTCGAGGGTGCATTCAACGTTCGAGAGCTTGGAGGGCTGGTCATTCACGCTGGGCAGCGCACATCCACTGGTCAATTCTTACGTGCCGACAGCCTGCACGCCCTCAGTCCAGTATCGCAAACAACATTGCTCGAGTACGGTTTGAAAACCGTGATTGATTTGCGTACCAGCCAAGAGATACTGCAAGAACCCAATCCGTTTGCCCATCACGAAAACGTGAAGTACGTTCACATCTCGCTATTTGAAACAATCATGCAAAACCAAAACGCCAACACCATGTCATCCCTCGAGAGTATTTACATTGCAGCACTCGACCATTGTCAACCTGCCATCCGTGGAGTGCTCGAGACATTGGCAACCAGTCCATCGGTAACATTGTTTCATTGCACCGCAGGCAAAGACCGCACGGGCATTGTGAGCGCCTTGCTTTTGGCAAATGCAGGCGTTTCTAGTGAAGTCATCATCCAGGATTATTGCCTCACCGAAGAACTCGCCAAACCGATGCTTGAGCGACTGTTACATGAAGCCGTCAATAAAGGTTTGGACAAAGAATCGTACTCTCAGTTGTTAACTTCAAAAGCGGCAACCATGCAAGCCGCACTTTGGTATCTCGAGGCTCGATTTGGCAGCATCGAAGGGTATCTCAAAGATGGTTTGGGACTCGAGCAACGTACTTTAGACGCATTGAGATTAAAAATGCTCGAGGAGTAACTCGAGCACTTAAAATCCAGTGACGTTTTTAACTCAGGTAACGTTGGCGGAGCCTGACCCGCAATTGCATCAGCTTTTCTTGGTCTGGGGTTGAGCGCAAGCTTTCAATTTCAGATTGGAAGCCCTGTTGTTGACTGGCAGTGACGCTACGATCACGGATCAAGTCGCGTAGGATTGCCTCGCACTCGAGCAAAATATCGAGGCGGTATGCCCGCTCATGTCTGGCTCGAACTCGTTCTAAGCGGGGTTCTATCAGCTCGTAAGTGAACATGCCAGAAGTCTATACGGGCAAAAATTGTGACATTGCAGCCTGGATTCCAAAACTCGAGTTGCGAAATTACATTAAGATTTACAACGAACCATTTGTCAGAAAAATTAACCGATAGACACCATTGATTTTGAAATACTTGTACTCAGTTGAGCGTTGGCAAATTCGCACGAGTACGGATTTTCTCATTTGTGCCTCGAACCGTTCAAATTGACGCCATTCAAACCAACATTGGAAGCTCAAGCACGGTGGCATGGTTCTTTGAGGATGTTTTTCCGAGTCCATGTTTTTTACACAACTGCTGCAAATACAGAACCCGTCCAGGCTCGAGTGGATTGCGTGAAGTGTTTGACCCGCGCCAACTCATCAGTACCGTTGGTTCTGGCAAGTTGAGCAACGGGTACTTGCTTGTTGCCCGCAACCACCAGTCCCAATCCCAATAATTGCCAAGTTCTCGGTCAAATTCGCCAAATTCCTCGTGCAATGATTTCGGGTAAGCAACGCCCGAAGTGAGCAGTGTATTGTCACGCCTCAAGGACTCAAGCGTTGTCACAGGATTAAACTCCCGTCGCTCACTCTCAGTCCAGCCAGACTCGAGTTGCTCCTCGAGCACCAGCCAACCACCTCTAAACAGCAAACCTTTTTGATTGCTCAATTCAGCAATCACTTTCTCGAGGTGTGTAGTGTCCAGCCAGCGGTCATCATCGTCCAGCAAATGAATAAGATCGGCACTTGCCAATTCCAAAGCGTAATTTCGCGCATCCACCTGTCCAGAACCTGCATTGCTAACCGCCAACACTCGAGCATCCTTCAGGCTTTGAGCGACTTGGATGCCCATACCGTCACCGTCGTCCACAACAACCATTTGCCAATTTTTTAGGGTCTGAAGCTGGATATTTTTGATGGTTCGGAGCAGCAACTCGGGGCGATTGCGGGTTGGGGTAATCAGGCTGATCTTGGGGCGCATAGACTTAAGCTTCAAGAATTCTTGTCAGCCTCTGGTCAGCCGCAACAAACCCGTTAAACTCGAGGAAGCATGTTAAGCATCGTCAGCGTAAAATTTGGCTCGAGCGTGTGGTTGGAACAAAACCTCGAGTTGATTCGTCGGCTCAACCCAGATTTACATTATGATTTTTTTGTCGTTAACAACGACTCAGACCCGAATTTCAAGCCATCACCAGAGATTCAAGTTTTACCTGCTGTCCCTCGAGTTTTGCACGGCGACAAGGGCAGTTATCATCATGCGACTGCATTGAACAGCGCTTTGCCGTTGATCAAAACCCGCTTTTTATTGATTCTCGATCCAGATTTTTATGTAATTCAGCCAAACTGGATTGGAGCTTTGATTGACAACATGAAATCTCAAAGTTTGGCGTGTTTTGGCTCGACCTGGCATCCGCGTTGGACGTACCAATATCGCTATTTTCCAAGCGTTCACTTTATGCTTTTTGACCTCGAGAAAATTCCGCTCGAGGTGCTGGATTTCACGCCAGATATTGGAGTGAGTTGGTGGGATCGAACACTTGCACGAAGTCAGATTACAGCTTCACTGAAAACCATTTTGCAAATTGGAACGTTCCGTGACACGGGTTCTCGAGTGCAACGTCGTTATCAAAAAGCCAAAACTGAATATTTGCAACCGCATTTTGATCTTAGATCTGCAATCTCGAGTTTTGATGTGTTGCAAAAGCTTTCGTTACATTTACCTGACCAATTCAGCATGATTCCGAAGCAAAAAAATTATTTCACAACTCAAAGTTTTTTACGCCGAGACTCTCCATACGCGTATCAACATCATTGGGAGGAGTTCTTTTGGCAGAACAAACCGTTCGGCTTTCATTTAAGGCAGGTTGGGCGCGAATCAGGACTCGAGGATCAAACCGAACTAAAACGTTTGCTTGAATTGTAAATTGTTCTGAAAAATCTTATTCAAATGCGGCATTTCGCACTTGACGATTCCCACCAACTGAAGATTCTGCTAGACCATAAGCTCCACGGACTCGGTTTAAGCAATCACACCATTCCGAGACGCTCTTTGCACCCGCCTCTACCGCCTCGGCTGGGGTTTTAAAGCTCATGTCGGACAAGAAGACTTGGGTCGCCTCTCGTAAGTATTTCGCACCATGATTTGCCATAAAGACATGATGCGACTCGAGTTTCAAGATTTTGTCATGTGGGTTTTACAGCACCTTGCACAATGTTTGACGCGAAGCGATTCCGCCCGAAGCGACCATGCCCGAAGGTGCATTTTATGGTCAAGAAGCGACCATGCCCGAAGGTGCATTTTATGGTCAAGAAGCGACCATGCCCGAAGGTGCATTTTATGGTCAAG
>JANMUC010000586.1:0-1292 GCA_031391225.1 Deinococcales bacterium | reverse complement strand
CACGCTCGAGCAATTGGATGGGAATTTGAAGTCTCTCGAAGTCAAGCTTGATGCGGCAAGCTTAAAGAAATTGGACGAGATTTTTCCTGGACCTGGTGGCGAAGCACCAGAGGCTTACGCTTGGTAAGTCAAATTTTTGATCCCTCGAGTATTTCAGGTGTATTTTTTGCCAACACCAAACCTTCTTAAAGCATCTGGAGATGTAGACCCAATGCTTTGCACCAACCACGAATTTCTTCAATTGCGGTTTTGGGCGGCAGGCTTAATTCTGGAAACGCTGGTGGATTGAACCAGGTGACGTATTCGTCTTTCGCTAGTTTGGAGAGTGCTCGCTCGAGTTCTTTGAAGTTGTGAAGCACAACTTTTGGGGCTTTAATTTCCTCGAGTTTTTTGTTGCGATTTGTGCCGATCAGAATCGAAAATTTCCAAGATTTTTGATCTTGCCAACTGTAAAGTTCCCAGCCTTTCATTGAATGCTTTTTGGGGCTGTTTTGAGCCATAGTTTGGGTCATCAAGAACCTTGTTGCGATCAGTCCAGTTGCGAATTGTAAGAAATTTCGCCTGTTCATCAGTTCTTTTAACCTCGAGCTTTGGTTTTAGCTACGGTTTCCGCAACACCAACAGGCTCGAGCATTTCGGGTGTGGCACGTTCCAAATCTTGAATTTCTTCAATAAAGTCTTGAACGTTGGCAAAATCACGGTAGACGCTGGCAAATCGGATATAGGCAACCTCGTCCAACGGGCGCAAGAACTGCATGGCGCGGCGTCCGACCTCTTCAGAAAGAATGTCTGAGCCACCCTCAAAGCGGTCTTCAAACGAAAAGGCAAAAGCCCGTAATCTTTCGACGTTGACGGGACGTTTTTCGCAGGCGATCATTAAACCGCGCAATAATTTGTCGGGATCGAAGGCTTCTTTGCGCCCGTTGCGTTTGACGACCATCAAAGGTTCAAATTGGGCGCGTTCGTAACTGGTAAAACGGTACGAGCACTTCGGGCATTCGCGGCGGCGGCGGATGGCGGCGTTTTCGTCGCTGGGGCGCGAATCGACCACTCGAGTATCGGGATGAGCGCAACGTGGGCATTTCATAGGTAAAACTCCCGTGGAATGTTAGAACGGACATCTTTGACTGCCGACAGGGTCACGCCAATGGTTTGCCCCGTGATGCCTCTCGAGGCGGTCAGTGCCAGCGTGACGGCACTCTCCCCAAGTCTCGAGTCAAACTCGAGTCCTCCTGCCGCCCTTGATGGCACGAGGGCGTTGACGCGCATTCCAGTCTCGGAGAGTCCTCCGA
>JANMUC010000541.1:0-12447 GCA_031391225.1 Deinococcales bacterium | reverse complement strand
GTCGCCATCATCGCCGTGACGTTTGTACAACCACACACCATTATTTCCTTGAAATACTGAAAAGCTAGGATTGCTTTCTTCATGCCCTGGACGCGGGTCAAGCATCACACCGCCATTTGACGACAAGCGAGATGTATCAACTCCAAAACTCTCGAGAATCGCGGGGATGCTGTTCGCATCGCTTGCCAAAGCATCGCGTAATTTATCGGGCTGCATTATGCACCCCCATTTAGCAAGCTAAACTCGAGGGTGTGAACATTGCCTGTCCCATTTGGGACAAGTTTTAAAGCTCGAGATGGTACAATCAAGTGACCCGTACTCAACGACTCCGTGTTAACAGCACGGAGCATTATTTTTGCCCTTTGGTAAGTTGATTTGCTTCCCAAGCCTCAAGTGAAATAAGCGGGATGCGAATTACAGGGCGTTTTGTTCCTGGGTTGCCCAAGTGAAGGCAAGGAAGCTCACCACCCTTGATAAGATTGTAAACGAAGTTTTGATGCACCCCCCAACGTTCTGCAACGTCTGACACACCAAAGTAAGCTTTAACCGTGATAACTTGCGGGTTTAATGAACTATTCAATTAAAAGCTCCTAACGTACACTCGAGAAATGAATACTCGAGGTGAGATAAACAAGGCGATAACCATGTGATCTCAGGCGTTAGGAGCGCAAGTTGTTTGTATTTGTGGGCGAATCTCAAGTAGGGAATGAATAGGTTCAGTGTTAACTTCAATTTCCAAGATTTTTACAATTTCGTCAATGCAAATTTCACCAAAAAGAAAAAGCGTTGGAAACCTTTTAACAATCATGTCAAAGAAATCGCCAGTCCAGTCAGCAAGATTAAGACCGAAATTGCCGAAATCACCAGCTTTCATAATAATCGAAACAGTTTTTTTATTAAAATCAATGCTCTCATCTTTGACAAGAAAATTATTCGTTTCTGAAATCATTTTTTTGAACAAGCGTTTTTGACCTTTTTTTGTTGAATGAACGTCCGAATGAATGCGGCTTCTGCATTTTTCAAGCTGTTCAACTTTAACAGTGCTAGCTGTTGATAAATCAAAAGCGTCTGAGTAGTCATGCTCTTCCTCGCCAAAGTCGGTTGCAAAGCCTCCACGACTCGCGCAAGGTTGCATCAATTCATTAGCACGTGCCAACCGCTGTGAATTAAATTTCACAGCCATTTCATGCAAGCGCCAACCCCTCGAAGACATGCGCCATAATACCACTTGTTCCGCTTAGATACAACTGCATTCCACGTTTTAACCTTGAGCGTACTCAAAAGGCATCGTGAAGGTTTCTCGCGTAAAAATAAAAAGGTTAATCACACTACCTTTAACGTAGTTCCAAAATAGCAATTTTGGGAATCACGGCATCTCGAGATGCCAACGTCTTTGATTTTCAGGCAAACTCGAGTTAAAAATATTGGACAAAATTTCTATCTCCCGAAAAACTCCCGAAAACAACAAAAATCAGACCCTCGAGACAAATTACGCTCGAGGGTCTGATTTCAAAATACCGTGCTGTACAACGTTTTTGGCGGAGAGGGAGAGATTCGAACTCTCGGTACAGTTTCCCATACACACACTTTCCAGGCGTGCTCCTTAAACCGCTCGGACACCTCTCCAGTGCAACCCGACACTCGAGCGCGTCCGAGTGTATCAGTGATTTTAGGAATCGTCAATAAAAAATGCTTGACACGTGCGAACCACGGTGTTAAAGTCTCAGACCGAGCAGGAAACTGTTCGGGTTTTAACAGTTTTTTGCCACTCTAGCTCAATCCGGTAGAGCACCCGATTTGTAATCGGAAGGTTGTCGGTTCGATTCCGATGGGTGGCTCCAAAGATTCGAGTGTAGTTTGCAGTAAAGCCTATTGGGTAGGTGTCCGAGTGGTTAAAGGAGACGGACTGTAAATCCGTTCGCATAGCGTACGATGGTTCGAATCCATCCCTGCCCACCACGTTTCTCGAGCGTTTTTGCGCTCGAGATTCTTTTTTGGACTTGCACGAAAGCACCTAACTCGCTAAACTCGAGAGGAATGCGGGAGTAGCTCAGTCGGTAGAGCGTCAGCTTCCCAAGCTGAATGTCGAGAGTTCGAGCCTCTTCTCCCGCTCCAGTGTCAGACGCAATCTTTTTTGGGTTGCGTCTTGATTTTTAAAGTTTAAGGTCAGAAACATCCAGGATTGTCTGAACTACTTCACGAATCAGGAGCAAACACCATGCCAAATCAATCGATACTGATGGATGAAGTGATCAGACAAATCAAAGTCGCTATTGCCGAAGTACAACGTGATGGATCAAAACCCACCATCAGCAAAGCCACAATCGAACTGAAACACATTCAGTCCGAAAAAGTCGGCGGAAAGTGGGAAGTCAAAATCCCATTTATTGACCTGAATACCAAAGCTGGCGCTAACCAAACCAACCAAAAAACCACAAGCATCAAACTGGTTTTGAAACCTCTAGTCAGCAAGTCGATGGGCGTAGAACATAAACCGCTGACCAACGAACTGATTAGTGCCATTGCTGCGATAAAAGTGGGCGTCACTACCGCAGCGGATACACCCCCATACTTTGAACTCGAGACTGCCGAAGCAACAATCCTTTTCAACTACGATCAAGATGGAGAAATCGAAATACTTGGCTTTGGTGGAAATGCCAAAGCCAGCGCTGCACATTCGGTCACATTGACTTTAGGTGATGCTGCATCAGAATAATATTGGCTCAAAATCAAGCAAATCACGCATGGCTAACTCAATCTCGAGTTGCACCGTATTTGGTAACGGTTGTGCCTGATAATTTGATACCACTACGAACGGACGTGCTGGACAAGTTTTGATTGCCATGCGTCCCGCCCTAACCGCGTCGAAAAGCGGTTTCTGTGGGCGGGTCGCACGAAAAAATCTTTTGAAAAAACCCAGCTTTACTCGAGCCAAGAAAAGCCTTTGCTTCATCCTCTTTTGGGTCGCCCCAAGCCAGCACCGCCGCAAACTGCGGGTGCAATTTGCGTTTCTCTTGCAAGCGAACCAACATGTCCACCAAAGCTTGGCGCACGCCGCACGCGAAAACCACCAAGCATCGCAACAAACGCGGGTTTTCTTGCAGTGCCAACTCGAGATCGGCAAAGGCAAGCACTTCAGACTTTGCGCCGTCCTCGAGCGTCACAATTCCAGCGTCAGAATCGCCATGCGACACCACAAACAACGCATCCGCGCCTTCACGAAGCGCCTCGAGCCATTTTGCAGCATTGACGTTGCCAGAGTACACCGCATCGTAACCCTGCATCTCGAGCGCCGATTTGCAAGATTCAGCAATGGGTTTGAACCCCTCGAGATTTTTTTGTTCCACACCAGCCAGGATTAAAGCTCGAGGTTTCAATGGTTTATCGGGAATGAAAATGGATTCTGAAACGGGTGGCAACAAGCGGAAGAAGTTAATCCAGTTGCTTTCGGCTGTGACTGCAAATTTTGTTGCATCGGTGCTCGAGTATCTGAAGTATTCCCAAGGTGTTTTGATTTTTAATGGAATCTCGATAGCCTTAATCTCGGTCATCAAAAATTCAGTTTTATTTGATTCCCAAAACAATTTATCATCAGGGAGTGTGGATTCTTGAAGTTGTAAGACATGTGAATCGTTCAGAAGTAGTTTTCTGAAATCCTCGAATGAAATTGATGTGATTGGAACGGTCATCCTTGCTCCGAATCAGTATTAGGAATCCACTCTACGAAGGAGTTGGGGTTTAAAAATGCACTTTTTCGAACTCGTTGGTGAGGGTCATTTGTAAGGTCTTTTATCGTAGCCAGAGGAGTGTTTGGATTCACAGCAAGTACGTTTCGTACACGATAATGCGTATTGGAAGCAAGTTTTTCAATAACTGTTGTTGGGGTACTAGCATTATAGGCTAGTGCACTATGTAGTTCGGGGTCATCTTCTTGTGTAACAAAAAATTCAAGGATTTTTTTCGGGGCATTCACGTTTGTAGCAAGTGCGACATACAATCCTTCTCCGTTATCTTGAAACATTTTCTCGAGTATCAGTGGTGGAGTATTCACATTCTGAGCGAGTGCATTTAGAACTTGTAAACTCGAGTCTCCAGCTAACTTTTCCAGAATTTCAATTGGCGTTCTTGGTAAAACAGCCAAAATCATACGAACCCGCTCGCTTTTATCGTAAGCAAAATTAACAAACAATTCTAGGGGTGTATTTGGATTTCTGACTACATTTAGTCGCACTTCTTCATTCTCGTCTATTGCAAACTCAGTAAGGAATTTAATTGGTAGATTTTCATTCGCAACAACATCCCGACGGACGTAATCGCAAGGATCTCGGAGTAGTTCGTAAAGTAATTCTATTGGTGTATTTGAATTAAGAGCCACAGATTGGCGCACCGAATCATTTTTGTCTTTTGAAAGCATAACTAGAATGTCAGATAGGGTACTTCGATTGTCAGCAACTCCATGCCGAATAAATTCGGCATCACTGTGGGCAAGGATTTCATAAGGACAATTTATGTTGTCACTTATTGGGCGCAATACTTCCGCATTATTGATTTGCAAAAGTTTCTCGAAAACTTTCGGGGGAGTATTCAGGTTCTGAGCAACCTCGAAAGCAATTGTGTGATTAAACGCGGGATACACAATATCGTTTTCACTAGCAAACACTTCAAGAAGAAAATGTGGGCAATTTAGATCTCGCGCCATTGCCAATTTACGATAATGTGAACCTAGGTATTCAAGCAACTTATCTTTTTCTCCTCCTTGAAATTCAACTCCTGCTTGTTGCAACAAATGTAGTGCTCGACGCAATGGGCTTACTTTTACTCGAGCCAGTTCTTCAGGTTGTAAACCAATTTGAATTACAGCATCTAACGCCTCATAGACATTTGCTTGTTGCCGATGGGCATATGCAATACACAGTGCCAATGGCTCAAGCAATTCCTCTTCTTGCCAATGGTCGAACAGTTTTGCTTTCAATCGTGCGGTCAATTCTTCTGGCGTTACGGCATGATCTGAATCCAACATCCAAGCTCGCATCAAGGCGTATTCTTGAAAGGTTCGGTGGGCAAACCAGTATTGTGGTTCGATCTGATTTGACCGCCGCAGCACAATGCCTGTGTCTTTTAAACGCTCGAGAATCGGGAGTGCTTCATGCCGAGTCAAGCCACTCTCGAGGGTGGCTTGCATAAAATCGGCAAAATTGAAGACACCACGGTTTGAACCTTGCTTGAAAATCACCAAGGCAAGTTTGGTCAGCAACTGATCTCGCAACCACATTTGTTCGTCTATGCGAATTTCGGACACCCGTTTTTGCGATGTTTTGCGTTGCCACATGGCGTTCAAGGCGCGTTGATAAAATTCGTCTCGAGAACCAGGCAAAGAACCCGCATCTTGGTCGTACACTCGAGCAATCAGGGCGAGCAGCAAGACGGTTTCGCTGATGTTCACGAGCGCGGGTTGACTTCGCAATTTTTTGTGCAATTCACTTGCCCAAAGCGCATCTCGGTTGTTTTTGGATGCCCAATGCTCGAGAAATTGTTGTTGCTCGCTGGAATTGAGCGGCAGCAAACGGTAGGTGTTCTCTCTGGCTTTTGGCAGCAGGTCGCGCCACCGTGCGTTCCAATCTTCGCGGCGGCAACTGAGCACCACCCGAAACGGCAGGTTCTCGAGGCTGGCTGCCAGGGCAGTCACAAGTTCTATCGGCAATTCGTCTATGGCATCAATAAACAGCAATGCTGGCAACTTGGTTTTTTGCTGTTGCAAATCTTCCAGCATTTTTCTTGGGTTGCTCGGTTGGGTGCTGAGGGCAAACAACAACCACGGAAACTGATTTTGATCGCGTTGCAAACTTGAGGTTTGCAAGAACCCACATTGCGCCAAAAGCGGCACTGGCACAAGCCACGGATTGCCAAGCAGCAATTGTTGGGCTTGCATTTTCGCCCACTCGAGCAGCAAACGCGTTTTGCCGTCACCTGGTTCGCTCAAGACAACCCACAATTCGTTGGATCGTTGCAAAATATGCCCAAGCAGTGCCTCATGCGAACGAATCTCGACGGAAGCTCGAGGGTTCAATTCAGAATCTCGGGTTTGATCGCGTTTTGAAAGTCGATCATCAAAACGCATCAACTGCCCGGATTGCACCCGCTCGAGACGACGAGGAACGAAGGTATACGCTAGCATTTGAAGCGCAAGTACAGGCAAACTTGAACCTCGAGGTTCGAATGTTCGAGCCATCAAAAACATTCGATTGTTAGTTTTTTTGCCTCAAGAAAATCGAAAACATCTATCCCACACCCAAATAATCGAAATTCTAGCCATTTCCTGAACGCAGCACAAAATCTTGTGTCATGACAGCACCGAAGAAGCCTAAGCTTTCAGGTGAGGTCAAAGGCTCGAGGATGTACACCGATTCAAAACTAGATCCACCAAGATCGTAAGGGAGATCAGGACATCCTCGAGTCACGCGTTAAGGCAGAACAGTATCAAAGGCTTTAAAGCCTGCACACAAGAAAGTCGCCCTCAAAGCGTTCCTTTGAACCTCAAGCTTAGTTTAGCACCAAGGAGGTTTTATGATCCCGCTCGGCATTGACATCGGAAGTGAAACCATCAGCGTAACCCTCATCCTCGAGTCTCAAACGCACTCGCTCGAGATTCAAAACGATGAATCAGGTTTTATGAAACTCAAAACCTGGTTAGAATCTCGAATTTCCTTGCTTGAAGTTCATGCCACGATGGAAGCCACCAGCGTCTACTGGAAAGCCATTGCTGTTTTCCTTCACGCGTTGTGCGTTCAAGTCAGTGTGGTGAACCCAATGCAGATCAAGAATTTTGCCAGGAGTAAACTCTCACGCGGGAAAACCGATGCCCTAGACGCGAAACTGATTGCTGAATTCACCCTGCGAATGCAACCAAACGCGTGGCATCCGCAAACTCAGGCGTTCGAGGAAATCAGAGGTTTAACCAGGGCTTTAGACAATCTCAAACGCAGTATTCGACGTGAAAGCAATCAATTGCATAGCGTTCTAAGATCAATTCCTCGAGTTGAAAGCGTGATTGCTTCGCTCGAGACTCGCATTGCCTTTTTGAAGAATCAACAAGCTCAACTCGAGGTTGAGCTTGAACGGGTGATTCTCGAGACTCCAAGTATCGCCGCTGATTTTGCGTTACTCAGGAGTGTTCCTGGGATTGGCGTGGTCACAGCGAGTTTGTTACTAGCTGAAACTCGAGGTTGTTTGAAGGCGTTTTCAGGTCGTGGGATCAGTGCTTTTGCAGGGTTGAATCCTTGTCCTCGAGAATCGGGCTTGATGAAAGGTAAGGCAGTGTTGTCAGGTTTGGGGAATCCGAGGTTACGGCGAGGATTTTACATGGCGGCATTAGCGGCAAGTCGAGGGAAGAATCGGTTTGGGGTGATGAACAAGCGCCTTCGGGCGGCTGGAAAGCCTGGGAAGGTGGTGTTGATAGCTGTGGCGCATAAGATTTTGACTGTGGCAGTGGCGGTGGTTCGGTCTGGAATGCCGTTCAATCCAAAGTTTTTGGAGGAACGAAAGGAGGGCTTGACAGGGTGATTTAAAGACAGTATCTCCCTTCTCCTGATGTTGGGAGAAGGGTTGGGGATGAGGGTAGACAGCGTAATAGCCGTTTTTTGTGTCTGGGAGGAGAAACATAGAATTTACCCACAAGAACCCGCTCCAAAGAAAATCTCGAGCCTGAAAAATCCAAAGCTCGAGATAATTTTTTACGGCTCGAGGCTTAACCTTTGGTTGCACCAACCGTTAAACCTTGAATAAAGTAACGTTGCAACCCGAAGAAAACAATCAATGTTGGAATGGTCGCCACAAGACTACCAGCAACGATTAAAGGGTAATCGGTGGTGAATTGCCCACGCAAATTTGCCAGACCGGTTGTGACTGGCTTTAGGTGCGTATCTTGAATCAGTACCAGCGCCCAGAGGAAATCGTTAAAAATCCAGGTGAACTCGAGGGTGGCTAGTGCAGCCAAACCTGGCAGCATGAGCGGGAAGGCGATGCGGCGGAAAATAACCCATTCGGTTGCGCCGTCAATCACAGCGGATTCGAACAGGCTTGGTGGCACAGTGCGCATAAAGTTGCGAAGCACGAAGCTGCAAAAACCCAGTTGAAACGCGGTATGAATCAGGATTAGTGACCAGTAGGTGTTGTAAATTCCCAAATCGTCGGAAAGCTTAAAAACGGGCAGTAACAACATTTGAAAAGGCAACATCAAACCTGCCACGAACATCATGTACAACGGACGCGACAGTGCGAAACGGAAACGCACCAAGGCATAAGCGCACATGCTCGAGAGCAAGACACAGGCAGTCAATGACGGTATGGTGATGATAAAACTGTTGAGCATGAACTGCCCAAGGTTGGCGGTATTCCAAGCCCTGGTGAAATTATCGAGCGTGAATACCCTTGGAATGCTGAACAAACCAAACTCGTTCAGGTCGTCGAACGTTCTGAAGGCGGTCAGGAAAGCGCCAACAATTGGCACAAGCCACAAAAGTGCAAAGAACCAGACGATGACAATAATGGCTGGGTGAACGCCTTTGCGAAACTTCTTTTCTCGAGCGACTTTGTTGGCTTGAGCGGGTTGAGCAAGGCTCATGCTGTTCCCTCGTCTTCCTGCGCCATGACTTGACGCAAATACATCATGACAAAAATCAGTGCGAAACCAAAGAGCACGACGGCAATGGCAGCGCCGTAACCGAGACGGTTGTCATCAAATGATTTGACGTACATGTAATTTGCCAGCACTTCGGTGGCGCTGACCGGACCACCTTTGGTCATGACGTTGACAATGTCAAACGAACGCAACGAGTCAATAATCGAAACCACCACAACAATGGTGGTTACTGGCGAAAGCATTGGAAAGATCACATAACGGAACATCGTCCAACCGGTCGCGCCGTCCATTTTGGCGGCTTCTACCACTTCTGCATCGACGGTTTTCAGACCAGCCAAATACAAAATCATGACATAACCTGTTTGACGCCAAACTGCGGGAGCCATAACGGCAATCAAAGCCAGATTTGGATCGCCAAGCCAGCCAATACTGTAAGCCGATTTGGGATCAACATTAAATCCTATGGCTTGCAGCAATCTGAGTACCTGGTTGATGAAGGCGTTCAAAAGACCTTGCTGTGGTAAATAAATCCAGCTCCAGATCAAGGCAATAATGACTGGTGCAATGACCATTGGCAAGAAGTATGCCACTTTTAAGAATCGGTCAAAACGTAAATTGTTGTTTAAAACAGTCGCCAGCGCTAAACCTGCGGCTGTGGGCACGGTAATAAACACCAAAATCCACAACGCATTGTTGATCACTGCATGTTGAAATTCGGGGTCTGCGATCAAGTATTGATAATTTTGTAACCCAACAAAAACGGGTGGCGTAAATGAGTCCCAATTTGTCAATGACAGGTAAAAAGTGTACAAGGTTGGCCATAAAACCCAAACCAGATAAAGTCCTAATGGGATGCCTAAAAACGAGAAAATCACCAGGAAGCGGTTGAGCGCCAAAGTCTGATAATTTGCACTTCGGGTGCGCCTGCTTGCCAGAGCCATAAAACCTCCTTTAACTCGAGTTTTGAAGCTGCCATCAAATATTTCTCGAGGGTGCCCTATCCATCAAAAATTCTTAATTTGTATATTTCGAGTCTACTCTTGTCGTTGCAAAATAACCAGATTTGAAGTCCTGATCTTAAAAATAAAGTCCCGCCCGAGTTCACACCCGAGCGGGATTCCCGCATTGCTTTACTGAGTGATTTTACCGTAAATACGTTCGCGGGTGGCTTCAAGGTTTTTCAGAATGTTCGTGAGTTGCTTCGGGTCTTGCATGAATTGCTGGAAGCCTTTCATGCCGATGTTCGCCATTTCTGGGTCGGTGTCGCGGTCATAGAATTGCGCGATGTAATCGGCTGGTTCGATGATCGTGGCTTGGGCTTTGGCAATTTGTGGCTTGGAGGCGTAAAGACCTTTGTCCACGTCGCTGCGGGGAACCAAACGACCGAGTTCTTTCGCGCCTTGTTCCATGGCTTCTTTGCTGCCCAAGTAACCCATGAAGAGTTTAGCGTTGGCAATATTTGGTGCTTTGGCTGGAACGAAGAATCCGTCAGTTGGAGCTTCTTCGCCAACTGGCAGTTTGGCATTGATGATTGGGAAGCGGAAGAAGTCAAGTTGGGTTGCTTCAAGTCCGTCTTTCCATTGATCGCGGATGAAATCGCCCATCAGGTACATTGCGCCCTTGCCTTGGGTCATGAGTTGCGCGGCGTCTTGCCAGTCGTAACTGGCGCTGTTCTCGAGGAAGCATTTGTTGTCCAAGAGTTGCTTCCAGTAGCTAAAGACTTTGCGAACGCGGCTATCGGTGTACTTGATTTTGCCGTCTGTCACGTCAACGTGAAATTGTGGTCCGTTTACGCGCATGTCGAGGAAGTCAAACCAACCACCGAGTGGCCACAAGAACTTCGAGCCGGTCATGATTGGCGTGATGCCAGCCTTGTTGAGCGAACGGCACAAGCCCAAGAATTCGTTCCAGGTTTTGGCTTCTTTCAAACCCAACTTTTGGAAGATGTCCTTGCGGTAGTACATTGCCCACCAGTAATAGCTGGTTGGCAAGAAAACGTACTTGCCTTTGTCCTGACTAAGCGCTTGGAAGCCCTTTGGGAAGGTCTTTTCCCAGCCGTTGTCTTTCCAGACACTTCCGATGTCGGCAGCCAAGTCCTTGCTTGAGAAGAAACGCATGCGGTTTCCGGCGAACCAGGTCAAAACATCTGGTGGATTGTCGCTGGCAAGGTAGGTACGAATGGCTTGCTTAAAGCTTTCGTGATCGACCGTATTGTGAGTCATGTCGATGCCAGGGTATTTGGCTTTAAATTGCGCGACAATCTTTTGATCATAGGCCTTTGGTGCTGGATCGGACGCGTCCGAGTTATAGACCAATTTGCCTGTTCCACTTTGAGCCACGACGCCAGCCAAACCGGCAGCCATTCCAAGCCCCACGAGTCCCATTAACAACTTTCGCTTCATACGAACCTCCTCAGGTTCTCCTCGAGCCACAATTCAGGCTTAAAACCCCTCGGGAAACACCCGAGCGTTACAAACAAAAAGTCCGTAACGAAAATCGCTATGCTGAGCAGTGACATGAGGTTATCTCGAGCGTTGAAAGCGTGTCAAGTTTCCAGACCACTTTGTAAAGTGGTTTGGACTCAAATCAAATATTCTCGAGCTAAGATTGAGTCAAAACCCTCTGTCAAATGATTTAAGAATTCCTCAAGACCAAGGGCTTCACGGGCAATTCGTTCGGTGCTAGGATTTTGTATCCGTAATCCTTTGATCGTCTCGAGGTTACTCGAGGTTCGAGAAGACAGTTGCGGCGTGACGGAAGGATTTCCCATGACGCTTCAAGAAATGTTAGGCGATGTCGTTGCGCAACTTCAAACTCAAGAACAAGAACTCAACGCCGCCGATCCCGCCCACCCGACCCACGGAACGGACGTCTTGGCAAAGTTTCAAGCCGCGCAACAAGCCACCTCGAACGACGCGAATCAAGACCTTGGCGCACAATTTCAAGCGGCTTCTCAAGCCATAGCGGGTAGTTCCAATGGCTTTACTTCCAAAGCTTACGGCGATGCTTTTTCACAAGCGGCACAACAATTTCAAGGTCGTCCAAATCAGCTCTCCGCGCAGGATTTAGGTCCTATCATTGCTGCTTTGGGTGGTGGAATCACTAACCATGACACTCGAGGCGTGAATCAAGCCGGTCCACTGGGGGCTTTGGGACCATTGTTGGGAATGCTCGGTGGCGGACAGCAACAAGCCCAGGGCGGCGGTTTAGATATCGGCGGCATTCTTGGCAGCCTCATGGGTGGTGGCGGTAATGCTGGTGGACTCGGTGGCATTCTCAGCAGCGTTCTGGGTGGCGGTGGCGCAGGCGGAGCACTCGGCAAAATTGTCGGTGGACTGCTCGGCGGTGGTCAACCTCAACAAGCTCAAGGGGGTGGCTTGGGCGGCATCTTGGGCAGTGTTCTCGGAGGAGGAGGACAACAAGCCCAAGGCGGCGGCATGGGCGACATCCTCGGGTCGTTACTGGGCGCTGTAAACCAAGGCGCGAACATGACTCACGCCAACGGTCAACGCGACGCTGGAGCCTCGAGCACCGGTGCTATTTTGACTGGCATTTTGGGCGCTCTTCTTAAGCGCTAAAATCAAGAAATGTATTTTGATTTTGACCCTCGAGAAGATTTCTCGAGGGTTGATTGCAGCTTCGGATAAAATTTGTTCGTGCATCTTCATTTCAATGGTTCGGAAACTTTTAGCAATTGCGCTCACGACGTAAACGATGTTTCTCGAGTTTGATCCAATTAAATCAATGTCAGGGCTTTCTGTGACATGTGAAAAATTCAGGCGACGTGCTGTACGATAAAATCCAATCAA
>JANMUC010000528.1:0-2801 GCA_031391225.1 Deinococcales bacterium | reverse complement strand
GGAATGGCTTCAGGCAAAACTTGCAAACCAACCGATTTGCCGATAATCCTTAAATAATCCTCGAGTTTGGTTCCTTCAGGACCGATCTGAAATTCAATAATTTGATCGAATCTTGAATCGCTGGGAAACCTCGAGCCTTGTTGCGCCATTGCGGGAAAGAAAGTACTCGAGAGGGCGAGGAGGAAGATCGTCAAACGTGTGAGCAGTTTTGGCATGAACACCACCTTCGGGAAAGTTATGAGACGCATTATTTTTCAGTCCTTGGAATCGTTAGCGTTTCTTCTCCAAGTAAAAGCACCATTTCGCTTGCCGTGATTGACTTCACAACCACTTTACTATCCGGAATCGTTTCGCCCAGTCCAACAATCACAGACTTGCCTTTAACCTCGAGCCTGGCTTGTGGGAATGGTCCACCAACGTAGTCCAAGTAACGCAATTGACGTTCGGTGATGAATTCATTGAGGATGCTGCGCGGTGGTTCAACAGGGGGTACAACCACTGGAGGAGTGACAGGAACAACAACAGGGGTTTGTGGTTTAACAGGCGTGATGGTGGTGTTTAAAGGATCAACTTGTCCAGAATTGGTATTGCTACCCGATGGTTTCAAACCACCCGAGGCGCTGCTGGTATCGGGCGTGATGACACTGCCCTCATTTGGCAACTCGAGCGGCTTGGTGGGTTGAACTTGTGGTACCACCACAGGAATTTGTGGCACTTGCGGTGGGTTGACTTTTTGAATGATTTGCGGCGCGATGGGTAGAACTCCGCCGCCACCAGCAATGGGCAAACCGGCTGTAGAAGTCGAATTTGGCACTCGAATATCGGGTCGACTGGTAATCACGACTGGTTCTGGGGGAGTTATTGGTGCTGCTGGAATGTTTGGC
Source organism: Deinococcales bacterium (assembly GCA_031391225.1). Lineage (GTDB taxonomy): Bacteria > Deinococcota > Deinococci > Deinococcales > JAAFIG01 > JANXTZ01. Next base: position 1,917 of record JANMUC010000528.1, on the reverse strand, counting down.
TTTTGAACTGGTTTGGTTGCTTGATTTGTGGTGGTTGGTTTTGGGTTGGTCGGATTTGTGGTGGTTGGTTTCTGGCTGATTGGATTTGTACTAGAAGGCTTGGTGTTGGTTGCCTTCGTGCCATTTGGAAGTAAGGTCGGTTTTTGGACTTTTGCTGTGGGGGTTGGCAATGGTTTTGGTTGCTTGATGATCACGTTTGGTGCTGAATTGTTGATTCGTGGACTGACCGTTGGGGTTCGGTTCAAGTTCGATGGAATCTGCACCGAATTTGTTGGTGGATTTGGAACTGACGCAATAACGTTTGGACTTGGTTGTTGAATTGGTTCTGAATCGATCGTTTGAACTGGCGGGGTCGGAATTGGTGCAAATGGATTTAAACCCGCACTCGAGCCACTTCCACTTCCACTGGGTGTTGCGATCTCGGTGTTTGACGGGGTTTTACCAGCATTGCCAGAGCTTTCGGTCGTCACCAGAAACGGAATGTCTTGAACTTCTAAAGCTCGAGAAAGACTGTTTGGATCAACCACAGTTGGTGTTGTGGCAGTGTTGGGGGTTGGTGTTGTATCTGGTGTAAGTGGAGTGGTTGGCGTTTGGGAAAGTGGCGCTGTGTCAACCACAGGTTCGGTGCTTGGATTTGCATTGAACAGATACCATGAAAGGATGCCGCCAAATAATCCTAAAGCCAACGCGCCATACAACAATGGTCTGGGCAATCGATTAAAGGTATCAAGCAAAGAATTGCGTTTTGCTACTGGACTGTTTGCCCCTGCATCGGTATTGAACGCCTGCTGATCTGGCTGGGTCATTTTGGAACCTCCCCAGTGGTGGTCGGTGTTGTTGGAGTCGTTGGTGCTGGCGTTTCTGAAGCTGGTGTTATTGGTGTTTCTGACGTTGGTAAGCCAGTGCAGATTGGGTTGACATTGCTTTGAGTGTTGCGGTTCGGGTCGTCATACACATAGGCGGCAATGTTTAAACTCGAGGTGAGTTTAGGATTTGTGATGGTCTTTGGATCAACTTCTGTAGTGAATGCTTGAGTGGCTTGTGAAAAATTGAGGTTTTGAACGCTTAAAAAACGTTGTTGTTTTTCAAGAGCGACCAAGATGCCAAACAAGCTACTGTATGTGCCTTCAAGGTTGAGGGTTAGGTTTACAGCTCGAATGCCAGCGGGGATTGGTGAGGTTCCTGCTGTGGCAAGTTGGCGAGCGATGGAATTGAGCTGACCCTGATTGCTGGCGATATTATTTCTGACGCCTGCCAGAAGTACGGAGAACTGCTCACTGCTCGGAAGTTGCGCTAAGAAACTGACTTTTTCTCTTTCAAGACCAGCAACCACACCGCACAACCGAACAACATTTCGTTGGGCATTTTCGCCAACTTGTTTTTTTGCTTCTAGCGCATCTATCTGAGTACTCAGATCGGCAATCGTGGTTTGTGCAGACTGATATGCAGTCAAATACCATACGAGCGCAATTAATACGCTAATACCAATGACGATAAACGCAATGATGCGACTCGAGAGATTAGCGAGCATTCGAGCCTCCTGGAGGTGGTGTCGGATTTTGAAAACTTGCTGGTGGTGGGCTAGTTGGTGTTGTGGTGGTTGGGGTAACTGCAAGAGGAGTATCGCTCACCACACCAACAGTTGCGTTGAACGAGTAGCGTGTGCTCTGACCAGTGCCCTGGGCAGCAATCACATCAGTGCGAGTTGATCCAGTAAATTCAATCCCAAATTTCGGGTCATTTTCAAAAACAGTGATGTATTTTTGGATGTCAGCATAGGATTCAGCCTCGCCTGTTAACGCGAATTCAGTCGTGATGGGTTTCTTGTCATAGGCTCCTGAAGCAGCTTTGGTTTGTGATTCGGCTGGCGTAAGCTGTTTGACACTCAGGCTCTTTAAGCTGACGGCAGGTCGATTT
>JANMUC010000517.1:0-7499 GCA_031391225.1 Deinococcales bacterium | reverse complement strand
TCACCGAGCGCATGGGCTACTGGGTTGACCTCGAGCATCCTTATGTGACGTATCACAATGATTACATCGAATCGGTTTGGAATTTATTGAAGCGATTGTGGCAAAAAGGTTTGGTTGAACGGGATTACAAAGTCGTGCCCGTCTCGCCGCGCATTGGGACGACTTTAAGTGCCAACGAAATCGCGGATGGCTACCGTGATGTCAACGATCCAAGCGTTTACGTGCGCTTGCCAATCAAACTCGGGACCATGCCAACAGCCTTTAAAACCGAACTCGAGCGTCAGAACGTCAATCTGGAAACCCTCGAGAGTCCAGCCTTGGTGGTTTGGACGACGACACCTTGGACATTGCCAAGCAACACGTTAGCAGCCGTGAATGCAGAACTCGAGTATGTTTTAGCAAGTTCACCCCAAGGGCATGTGATCGTCGCGGCTGGCGCGGTAGAACGCATGAGCCTGCTTTACAAAGACCTTCCGCCGCTCGAGGTTGTGGCACGGTTTAAAGGCGCGGTCATGGAATTCCTCGAGTATTACCAGCCGTTTCCAGAATCGTTTGAGGAATTAAAGCTCGAGGGGAAAGCGCATTTTGTGGCGCTGGCAGATTTTGTGACCGATGATGACGGTTCGGGCGTGGCACACGAAGCCCCAGTGTACGGCGCGGAGGACTTGGCGCTCGGGCGTGCTTACGGAGCGCCGTTGTGCTTTGGCACGGACAAAAATGGCATCATGCAAGTCACCGAAGCCAAAGGGAAGTTTTTCAAGGATGCCGACAAGGATTTGATCCGCATCATGAAAGAACGCGGCGTGATGTACCACGCGGGGCAATTGCTGCACAGCTACCCGTTTCATGACCGCACGGGCGACCCGATTCTGTACTTTGCACGTCCAAGTTGGTTTGTGCGCACCCACAAAATGCGGGCGAACCTGGCGGCACAAAATCAGAAAATCAATTGGTTTCCTGACCATATCAAAGATGGACGTTTTGGCAAGTGGCTCGAGAATAACGTGGATTGGAGCATCAGCCGCGAACGCTATTGGGGAACACCCCTCCCCTTCTGGAAGTCCGAGGATGGCGATTTGTACGTGGTTGGCAGCGTCAAAGAGCTTTCAGCATTGACTGGACGCGACCTCTCGAGCCTCGACTTGCACCGTCCGTTCGTGGACGACATTACTTTCGAGTTGAACGGCAAAACGTTTTCTCGAGTGCCCGAAGTGCTCGATGTTTGGTTTGATTCTGGTTCGATGCCCTCGGCACAATGGCATTTGCTGCTCGAGGCGGATGGAACAGCGCAAAGTGAAGTAAACCTCGAGACTTTTAAGAAACACTTTCCAGCCGATTTTATCTGCGAGGCAATCGACCAAACCAGGGGTTGGTTTTACAGCTTACACGCCATCAGCACGCTGCTTTATGATTCGCCAGCCTATAAGAACGTGATCTGCTTGGGGCATTTGGTGGACGAAAAAGGCAAGAAAATGTCAAAAAGCCTGGGCAATGTGGTCGAACCACTGCCAGCCTTTGACAAGTACGGCGCGGACAGCGTGCGTTGGTACATGTTCACCGCCTCTGAGCCAGGTGACACGAAACGATTCTCCGAGCGGCTGGTTTCTGAGGGTCAACGCGGATTCGTCAACACACTTTGGAATGTCTACAGTTTTTTCGTGCTGTACGCAAACATCGACAACCCAGATTTGAATGCCGCGCCCAAACTCGAGGAACGCCCTGAGATTGACCGTTGGTTGATCGCCAGACTCGAGCAAACCAAAGAAGTCATGACCAAAGCGCTGGATCATTACGATGCTCGAGGTGCAGGTAAAGCGCTGGATAAGTTCGTGATGGAACTGAGCAATTGGTACGTGCGGCGTAACCGCAGGCGGTTCTGGTCGCAAGATGGAAACGTGGACTCGAGCGCTTACGCAACACTTTACGAAGCATTGGTGACTTGCGCCAAACTGGCTGCCCCGTTCACACCGTTCTTGGCTGAAAGTTTGTATCAAAATTTGGTGCGAAATACTGACTCGAGTGCCCCAGAAAGTGTTCACTTGTGCGAATGGACGGAGTTTGATGCCAACCGTTGTGATCTTAATTTGGTTTCAGAAATGAACGCTGTGCTGACCGTAGTCGAACTGGGGCGTGCCGCTCGAGCCAAAGCCAGCCTCGGCAACCGTCAACCGCTCCCTCGCGCTCTGGTGTACGCCCGTAACTCGAGTGATGTAAACGCGCTCGAGCGACTCAAGGACGTGGCGCTCGAGGAATTGAACGTTGAAGACATGGAATTTTTGACGGGGGTAACGTATAAAGTTCGCCCGAACCTGCCAGTTTTGGGTAAAACATTGCCACCCGAAGCCAAGAAACTGATGCCACAAATCACGGCAGCCCTTGCAAATTCCGAAACTGCCGCTCGAATTGCCGAGAACCTGAACGCTGGAAAAACCGAAACCCTCGAGATTGGGGGCGTTCAAATCGAACTCACCCTCGAGAAAGTCTTGATCGATGCGGAAGCGCCAGCAGGTTTTGAATCGGCGCTATCAGAAGGTTTTTTGGTCGCACTCGACACGAATTTAACCCCAGAACTCAAACTCGAGGGTTTAAAACGTTACTTGGTGCGCATGGTCAACCAAGCGCGGAAAGATGCAAAACTCGAGGTCAGCGACAAGATTGCATTACGACTCGAGTTGGAGGGCGAATTGTTGCAAGCCGCCCAAGAAAAACGCGAATCGCTGGCTCTGGAAACCATGTGCTCGAGCATCGAATTTACCGAGCCTCAAGCTGGGGATTTTGTGGTGGCGCTCGAAGATGGTGGGCGTTTGGGATTACGCAAGGTTTAAAGATAAAAGCTCGAGATTCGTGGCTGGAATCTCGAGCTTTCTAAGTTTTTGAACCAAATCCAGACTCGAGTTCAAATGAAGTGCATTTTCAGCTTCCTGTGCTAGCCTTTTTGGGTGCAGACCCAAACCGTTTCAAGAATGGTGCAACGGTTAAACCCAGTCGTTTCCAAGCGCTTGGGTGTGGTTTTAAATGTTTATGGCGAACCTGGAATCGGAAAATCGTGGACGGTTGCCCAAGTTTTAAAGGGCATTCCGTGTCAGACTTTTAGTTTAGCCGCGAACATGAACGAAACTGGTTTGGCGGGAGCGTTACCGCGTCCAAAAAAATTGCCCGTTTGGGCTGAGAAACAATTGTTGCATCTCGAGCGTGGCGAATTCGTTGATGCGTCAGTGCTGGTCAATACGTTGACAACGGTGTTGGCGGGACTTGCCCCTGTTGTGCTGCATTTCGAGGATGCCCATGAAGCCAGCATCGAGCGGCTTGAGTTGATCCAAAAATTGGCATTGGCGATCAAACGCATCAAAGGCGTTGGTTTGATTGTTTCAAGCCGCAGAGCACTTGCCCAGCCTTTCGTGGCTTTTAAAATTGAGCCGCTTGACCGTGACGAATCTGATGTGTTGCTGATGACTGAGTTGGGTTATGAATTGCCAATTGAGGGTTTGGAGTATATTTTTGCCAGGGCGCAAGGAAATCCTTTGTTTACGCTCGAGTTTTTAAGGTATTTGACCCGTCAAGGTTTTCTCTGGTCTGATGGTAAGGCTTGGCATTGGCGCACTCCACCAACGGGTTTCATGCCTGTCAGTTTGGAGGCGCTGCTCGAGAGGATCACCAGCAGTCTGGTACTTGATGCCGACACCAGAGCCGCGCTCGAGGCGAGAGCCATCTTGAATTTGCCGATCACGGTGGTGGGTCAAATTTGGCAGCCAGTGAGTGATTTGCCTGCGGTTGCGTTCCAGCAGGCAAGACAGGCGCTCGAGGCGAGCGGGATCGTGGTAAACAATGTTTTCAGTCATGCGCTGATTCAGGAGGTGATCGCGTCGGCAATTGCGCCTGCCAAGCGTCAAGTGCTGGCTTGGCGGTCTTGGCAGCAACTCGAGCGGTCAAATCCTATTTTGGCAACGCGTTTTATTCAGGAGGCGGCGCGGGATTATCCAGAGGTTTTAAGCTTGATTGAGCGGGCGATTGCGGCTTGTACCCAACCCGAGCAAGCCGCGTATTTGTTGGCGTTAAAAGTGCAATGGACGCCGCTTTCAAACCGTTTTGAGGTTGCACTCGAAGCATCGAAAGGTTTACTTGAAGTCGATGTGAAAACTGCCACTCAACTTGGAGAACTGGCTTTTTCACTTTTGCCCGATGATCTCGAGGCGTTGTACTTGTTGGTCGAGATTCGTCTTCTCGAGCGGCGTTTTAATGATGCGACCAAGTTGCTGGCAACACTGCCAAACGCTGAAAAGAATTCAATACGGCATTGGCAGTTTGGCATTCGACTTTGCAAAGAATCTTCAGAGTTTCGATCTGCCATCGCACGTTGGCATCAGCATCCCGAATTTCACGCGCTGGGAGAGCCGAAAACGATTCAAAGTCTGGCGTGGTGCGTGATGGAAACTGCCAATCCAGAAGAAATCACATACGCCACAGATTTGATTACCAACACCCTGGCTCGAGACTTAAGCTTGCAAAACCGTTACTTGCTGCTCGATGCCAGGGGCAATCTGGAGCTGCGTTTGAATCAGTACGCAGCCGCCAAAAACGATTTTTTGGAGGCGCTCGAGTGTGCCAGCCTGGCAGGTTCGCATTTGTGGCGGGCAAAACTCTGCAATGACCTGGGGCATTTACATTACGTTCAAGATCACAACCAAGAGGCGGTTCGATACCTTGAAATGGCGTACCAGATCATGCTCGAGCACGGGCAGGCTTTTGATCTGGCGCACATGCAGGCGCGGTTGGGCGTGGTCTGCCTGGAAACCGCGCAGTTTGAAAAAGCCGAATCGTTGATGCAGCAAAGCCGCGAAATTTTGCAACACAGCGACAGCCTCGAACTCTGCGAGGTAAATTTGCACCTGGCAAATTTGTACCTGACTTGGAACACTGCCCACAGCGCGGTGTTGGCGCGTTGGTACGCCAGCAGCGGTTTAAAGGTTACGCGAAGGTTGGGTGTACCGTTTACACTGTGCTTTGCCTTGTTTCGCGCGGTTCAATGCGAACTAAAATTTGGTGATATCGATGCCGCAAAGGACTTGCTGCCCGAGTTTTCATTCAATCTTGAAGGCTTAAACATGCCTGGCTTGGAGGCGCGGCTGGCATGGGCTAAGGGCATGGTTTTGGAAGCCACCCACGACATTCCTGGCGCACTCGAGCAGTACCGAACGGCGGTAACGCTGTTCGAGGACCTGAAGGACTTGAGTTTGATTCATCAGGTTCAACTCGAGATTGACCGTTTGAACCAAGACGCGACTCGAGCCAAAACGCATCAGGTCTGGTTTTTGGCGCACAGTTTGCTGCGTTTGGCGCAACTTGTCACACGCTATTTTCCCGAAAACCTTGAAATTGCTACACCCAAAATCCCTACAACCATTGACGCTTTGCTCAGAATCAACGTGCTTGGCACGGTTTCACTCGAGCAGCAAGGACAAACCATTCATTACCGTGGTCGCAAACGCCTCGAGTTTTTGGGGTACTTGCTCGAAACCCGCATTTCTGGACGCTTTGAAGCCCCAACTTTAGAAATCATTGACGCCCTGTACCCAGATTTGCTCGAGCCTGAAGCCAAATCGGCGCTCAAACAACTGGTGTATTTGCTGCGCAGCAAACTTGGCGCGGAAGTAATTCGAAGCACCGCTCAGGGGTATGCGTTGGGCGCAATCGCCAGCGATGCCGAGGAATTTCTGGCGACTGGCGACCCAAGTTTGTGGCACGGCGTTTATTTGGAAGGGTTGAGTGACGGCTGGCTGCCTGGAGTACGCGACGCGTTGGTACAGGCAATCCGCCAAAAAATCGAGAGTCTGGCAAAAACCGATGCCAAGCAAGCCACGCGGCTGGGACAAATTTTGCTCGAGATGGAACCGTATGACCGTGACACGCTCGAGTTGACTTTACGCACGATTGGCACGAATGAAACCTTAAGTGCCAGTTTGTACCAATCTGCCAAAACTCGTTTTGAACAAATCGGTGAACCCTTGCCCAACTCGCAGGAGGCGTTTTTAAGAATGCGTGACGAATCGTTTCTGGTCGATTAAAACTTGACGCTTCGTGACAATTTCGCCACCAACATTTTTGAGCCACATGATAATCTCGAGCCATGCTCGAAAAACTCCGTCAAGCCATGCAAGAACATGAGATTCAGTCCTTGTGGGTTTCAAATCCTGCCAATGTGCGTTACCTGTCCAATTTCAGCACCCCAAAGGACGGCAAGGTGTTGGTGACGCTTGACGATGCGTTTTTGATCACCGATGATCGTTATTTGGTGCAAGCAGAACTCGAGTCAAGTTTTAACGTCAAAATGGCTCGCTTTGAGGCGGTGCTCGAGTTTGTTCATGAAATCGTGCAAGGTCGCCCGATGGGTTTTGAAGCCGATGACACCAGTTACAAGCAATTTGACGCCTTGCGGTCTTTAAACGCGCCGCTCCGTCCAGTCGAAAACTTGGTGGACAACTTACGAGCCATCAAAACACCCACCGAGCTGGCGAAAATTCGTGAAGCCGCACGACTAAACGACCTTGCACTCGAGAAAGTCTTGCCCAAAATTGTGCCGGGCGCAATCGAGCGTGACATCGCGTTAGACCTTGAGATTGAAATGCGCCGCGCGGGGGCAGATGGTTGCGCCTTTGAAATTACCGTTGCCAGCGGCGAGCGCAGCGCTATGCCTCACGGTGGCGCATCGGGCAAAGTGATCGGCGAAAACGAACTGGTCACGGTGGACATGGGCGTAAATTACCAAGGTTACCTTTCAGACATGACCCGCACCTATGCCACCGGCGACCCAGGCATTGAGCTGAAAAACATTCATCGTATCGTCGCCCAGGCGCACCGAGCCGCCCTCGAGAAGGTCAGAGCAGGCGTGAAAGCCTTTGACGTGGACTTTGCCGCCAGGGACATCATTACCAAAGCAGGTTACGGCGAGTATTTTGGTCACAGCGTCGGGCACGGGGTGGGTTTGGACATTCACGAGCAACCCAGCGTTTCGTACCGTTCCGAAGAAAATAAACTCGAGGCGGGCATGGTCATCACCATCGAACCTGGCATTTACTTGCCTAGAAAAGGCGGTGTGCGGATCGAGGATTTGGTGCTGGTGACCGAAGAAGGTTTTGAATTCCTCAGTCATGCCCCGCACAATACTGTTTAAAACTCGAGTGTCAAAAAGAGTTTAAATTACCGCAAATCAGCCAAAAACTGGTACACTGCGCCGCGTTACCGAACTTGGAGTCCAAAAGGCAAGCACAACCAAGTCGCAGGAGTCAAGAATCATGGACATTACCCCGTTATTAACACTCGAAACCATCGGCAGTTACTTAAAGAAAAAAGAAGTCAATTATGAAACCGAAACCAACGGTGCAAACCGTTTCTTGCGTACCAATTGGAAATTCGACATGGGCGACGCCGCAGTGATAATCAGCCTGAACGACGGACCAGACGGTACCAGCCGCCTCGAGATCACCTGCGTAACGCACAATCAA
>JANMUC010000512.1:0-9828 GCA_031391225.1 Deinococcales bacterium | reverse complement strand
CATCACGAAGCGCATCGCCCAGTAAACTCCAACCCAAACCGAACAACAAAATGGTGAAGGCTGGGAAGAAGGTCACGTACCAATAACCAAATGGGTTGCCGACAGGACCGACAATAAACGTGCGGGCAAAAGCGATCATTTGCCCCCAATCGGCATAACCTGGGGGTGTTCCCAAACCAAGGAACGACAAGCCAGCCGCCGAGAGTGGAATCGTGCCGAAATCAAGTACGACAATTGCCAGTAGCGTGGTTAAGGCATTGGGTAGCACATGCCTGAAAATCAAGCGACTGTTGCCAGCGCCAAGTGCTCGGGCGGCATCCACAAACTCGAGGGCACGAACTTTCAAGATTTCGCCTCGGATGATGCGGGCGTAACTAGCCCAGCCCGTAATGACATAAGCAAGTGCGATTTTGTCCAAACCTTTGCCCAGGATCGAGACCAGCACGATAATCAAAATTAAACTTGGGAAAGCAAAAATAATATCAACTAAACGCATTAAGAGGTTGTCAATCCAGCCACCGAAGTATCCAGCAATGCTGCCAAGCACAGTGCCAATAAGTAATGTGGGAATCACGACCAAAAGCGCAAGTTGAAAGGCGGTACGTGTGCCCCACACCAGACCGTACCAAATGTCATAACCGCTTGAAGTTCCAAATACGGCATCTGGACCTGGTGGAGTTGGTGTTGTGGTGAAGCTAACTTGTTTAACGTTAAAACATGTGGCAGGTGGTACAAAAATAGCTTTCCAGAACAACGTACCCAACGGATTGTAAACGCTCGAGTTTTCTGGAACGTTAAGATCACGTAGGCAGTTACCGCCTGGGGTGGCAAAAAGAGGGGCAAAAATTGCCATGAAAACAAAGAAACTAGCGATGACCAAACCGATCACAGCCAAGCGATTGCGTCTGAAGCGTCGTCCGATTCTCGAGTTCCAGAAAGTTTCTTGTCTTGGGTTGGCGGGGGCATTTTCGGTGGTGATACTAGCCATTAATCAAACCTCACTCGAGGGTCTACCAAACCGTAAGCGACATCGGCAACCACGTTAAAAACAACGGTAATCAGGGCAATAAAAACGGCGAATCCTAGCACGCCTGGGTAATCGAGTTGCACGGCTGCCTGAGCACCCCAAGAACCAATGCCTGGGTAGGCAAAAATGGTTTCGGTAATGACCGCGCCACTGAGCAGACCTTGTACGGTAAAGCTTGCCAAGGTCACGATTGGCAACAGCGCGTTACGGCGGGCATGTTTGAGATTAACGGTGCGTTCAGGTAAACCTTTGGCTCGGGCGGTACGCACGTAATCGGATTTGAGGACATCAAGCATTTGCGCCCGCATAACTTTGATCGTGCCGGCACTCGAGACGAACGCCAGGGTAAAAACAGGCAAAATCATGTGTTTGATCGCGTCGAGCAAAACCGTCCATTGTCCTGCCAGCACAGTATCAATCGTAATTAAACCGGTCACTCGAGGGACGGGATTGATAATCTCGAGGACTGAATCCACACGTCCAAAACCAGGCAGTAAGTTGAGTGCGCCGTAAAAAATCACCAGCAGCACAATACCGACCACGAACGTTGGCAGGCAGTAACCAATGACGGTGAAGATACGAACGAACTGGTCAATCAGTTTGTCTTTGTTTAAACTCGAGATTGTCCCAAGCCAAACACCCACCCCAATTAAAGGAATAAAGGCGTAAAGTGCAAGTTCGAGCGTGGCTGGGAAACGTTCACGGATGGTATCCGTGACGCTGCGGCTTGAAGCTTTAGAAAAACCCAGATTGCCCTGGGCAGCCTCTTTGATCCAACTGGTGTATTGAACAAAAAAGGATTGATCCAAGCCTTTTTCTTTGATAATACGGTCCAGGTTTCGCATTTGATTTTCGTTGGTAATAAAGGCGGCAGCGCGTTCTTGAGGGCTTAAAAACTGCATTAAACCCACGGTTAAGAGCGTCACAGCAAGCATCACCAGTGGTAAAGCCAGTAAACGTCTGATGATAAAGATCAGCATGTGCCACAGCTTTCTGATTGTTGAGTCAATTTATGGGTTCCAATGTTCATGGTTGACTTTCAAATTGTCTAACAAATGATGGGACGGAAATTGTGTTTTCCGTCCCACCGAAAAGCGTGTTGCTTATTGCTTGGAAAGGTCTTTCCAGTACACACCAAACGAACCTGAGATCATCTGGTTGTAGTTTTCTTCAACACCTTTGATGTTGTCGCGGAGGGTCATGTAACCGACGGCTTGTGGCAAGTTGATGAATGGTTGCAGATCGTAAGCGCGACGACCAACAAGACGGTACAAAGCCGCACGTTTTGCATTGTCGGTGGTCGAGTAGGCTTGGTTAATCAGTTGGTCAATTTGCTTGTCGTTAAAGTTCAAACGACCCTTAAATGCGCTGTCTGTCGAGTGGTAGAAGGTGCGCAGAATGTTGTCCGAATCTGGGTAATCTGGCAACCAACCGCCCAAAACCATTGGCAGCTTGCTGGTATCGGCATCTTTCAGAAGTTCTGACCAGGGTTTGGCTGACAAGTTCAGTTTGAACTTCGGGTTGAGTTTCTCGAGGTTGGCTTTCAGAATCTCGAGGGCTTTTTGTGAAGTGATGCTGTTGGCACGGTAGTTCATGTCAATTTGGAAACCGTTTGCCCAGAGTTGACCGCCCCAGGCGGCTTTGAGCAACTTGGTGGCGCGTTCTGGGTTGTAATTGTAAAGCGGAATGGTTTTGTCGTAACCCAAGTAGCTTTCGATCAATGCCATTGTTAACTGCTTGCCTTTGCCCAAAAGCACTTCGTCAATGTATTTTTTCGAGTCAAAGGCGTAAGAGAAGCCTTTGCGCACATTGATGTCGGTGAAGAAGTTGGCTGGAATGCCTTTGCCGTCGAGTTTGCCACTGCCCAAAACCTTGGCATCTTTGATGTTTTGGTTTAAGAAGATCGCGGTGTTGGAGTTGCTTGGCAAACCATCAATGACTTTCACGCCAGCCACGCCCTCAACTTGCTTCAGGTTGGCACGGCTGCCAACAGCAACCCAGTCAGCATCACCTTTTTGCAATGCCAAGATGCGGGTTGCAGCTTCATCCACTTTTTGGATGATGATGTTATCAATAGATGCTTTGGTGCCCCAGTAACCAGCGAAGGCTTTGAAAACGGCTTTGTTTGCATCGCGGCTGACGACTTGGTAAGCGCCAGTGCCTGATGGTTTCTTGTTCAATTCCGAATCGTTCAAGTCTTTCTCGAGGAAGGCTTTGAAATCTGTGGCTGTACCACTCCATTCGCCAATGCTGACGGCGTGTTTCTTATCAACAATGCTGGTGGCGGTGTACAGCAATTTGGACAAGAAAGCTGGGTCTTTGCCGGCAAGGGTCAAGACCAATTGAGAGTTGCTGCATTCGACAGCTTTGTCAATTTGGGCGTAACCAATTTTGGCTTTGGCTTCATCGTCCCAGTACGCAAAGCCAAGCAATGCGCTCGAGATAAACCAAGCTGGTGAATCGCTGTTGTTGGTGACCAGTACGCGTTCAAAGCTGTACTCGGCATCTTCGCAGGTGAAGGCGTTGCCAGTGTGGAACTTGACGTTTTTGCGAAGGTTAAACGTGTACTTCTTGCCGTCGCTCGAGATTTTCCAATCGGTTGCCAATGCAGGCTCGTTTTGGGTGATGCTCTTGCCTTTGTAAGCAATCAAAGACTCGTAGACGTTCTCGAGGGGTTCGCTCGAGGCGGTGTCATACGCTTGGGCTGGGTCCATCGTCGGGATGTCCGAACTGGACATAATCAGAAGCGTGTTGTTTGGTACGGCTGCGAAAGCAACGCCCAAACCGAGTGCGCCAAAAGCCATTAACAATTTCTTTTTCATACTCCTCCTTGTAAAACGGTCTAGCACTTTGGAAATACGCTTTGGTTCAAGAAAATGGTTTCTCGAGGGTTACGCGGATTTCCGTTAGGCGGTAGTTTAGCAGAAATGGCTTAAGCCATTTCAACTACGTCAAAAGTGTGACAGTTTTTTAGGTCAGAGATTTCAATTTTTCATGTTTGCTTCAGTTATCGCCCATACACGCCAGCAAAGAATGAATGCTATCCTGAGGGCACGTTAAGCACATCCGCCCAGACTAGAGGCAAATCTCGAGTCTCCAATTTATGAAGGAATTCCCAATATGGAGGAGTTATGCGAAAACGGTATTTGACAGCTTTTGCCATTCCCGCCCTGGCAGTATTTGCCGCCACCAGTAACGGTCAGACGGGCACGCCCGCCCCAGTGCGCGGTGGAACATTAACCGTTGCCATGAACGTCGAACCAGCGCTGCTTGACCCAACCCAGGGCGCTGGCGCGGAAATCGTGCGCATGATGCACCAGAATGTGCTCGAGGGTTTAATGGGCTTTGCCGACAATGGCAAAGTGATTCCAGCACTCGCGGCACAACTGCCAATCATTAGTAAAGATAGGCTCGAGTACACCATAAAGCTTCGTAAGAACGTTAAATTCCACGATGGCAGCGCGTTCAGCGCCAGCGATGTCAAAGCCAATTTTGACCGCGCCAAAGACCCAAAGTCAGGTCACACCAGCCCGACCTATTACGAGAACATTGCCAGCGTCAGCGCACCAGACGCCAATACTGTGGTTTTCAAACTGACCAAACCCAACAACGAATTCTTGTACACCCTGGCAAGGTCTGAGAGCATCATCGAACCAGAAGAATTGATTGCCACACCCGACGGACTGGCAAAACTCAAAAACAACCCCATTGGCACGGGCGCTTTCAAACTTGGCTCTTGGACTCGAGGCTCGAGCATTAAAATTGATCGTAACCCCGATTATTACATTGCCGGTTTGCCGTACTTGGACAGCGTGAATTTTCGCTTCTTGGGCGACGACCAGAATGCCAAAGTCGCGGGTTTGCGTTCGGGCGATATTGATGTGATCGGCTATAACGTGCCCGCCGAGCAAGTTGCAAACTTAAAAGCGGATGCCAATATCAAAGTTTATTCAGGTCCAAGTTCTGGCGAAATCACGGTTAGCCTGAACAATAAGCGCAAACCATTTGATAACCTCGAGGTGCGCCGTGCATTCACTTATGCCATGAACAAAAAAGAGATTGTGGACGGTGCGTTCTTTGGGCAAGGCACGGTCATTGGATCGTTCAACTCGCCAGGACAACCGTATTATGTTGACCTTTCCAAAAAATACCCGTACAACCCCGAAGCTGCTCAAAAGCTGTTAAAAAAAGCGGGCGTTAGCAACTTAAAAGTGAAGTTCACGGTTGCCAACGAATTCCCAATCGAACGCCGCACCAGCGAGGTGTACGCGGCTCAACTGGCAAAAGTCGGTATCACCGCCGAGATCGAACTTGTGCCGTTTAACACCTGGATTCAAAAAGTCTTTTTGAACAAAGATTACGACATGACCATCATCGGACATGCCGAAAGCTTTGATCTTGATCGCTACGCTAGAGACGGTTATTACTTCAATTGGGATAACACTAAATTCAAAGCCCTTTACGACAAAGCATTGGTCACAGGCAACAACCTCGAGCGTAACCAACTGTACGTGCAAATGCAGTACATGCTGGCAGACCAAGCCCCAGGCATTTGGGCGTTCAGTGCGCCCTACATTGCCGCAACTCGAGCCAATGTTTACGGTTGGCAACCGATTGCGGTCTCAAACCTGAGCGTGGTGAAAGTGTTTAAAACCAAGTAAAACTCCAGTTTATTCCCCCTCGTCCCCAGCCCTTCTCCCGATGGTGGAGAAGGGCTTAGTAATTACTCGAGGGACTAAACTTTGTGTTTTGCCAATCGCTATTTGCTATCTGCTCCAAAAACTCGAGCGTCAACCTGTTAAATTCTCCCGCACGGTCAAACATCAAATTATGCCCTGCTCCTGCAATCACCTCGAGCCTTGTATTTGTTAAACCTCGCTCGAGTTGTCTTCCCATCTCGAGAGTCACCAAAACATCTTGTGAACCGTGCAACAGGAGTGTTGGCATGGTTATGCGAGATAAAAGTTGAGTTGGATTGTCACGCGTTAAAGCACTGGCTGCTGACCACAAATTTGGAATACCTGCCCGAAAACCATCGGAGATCACTGTAGGCAAAAACTCGAATGCACCATTCATGGTTGCTGGAATCAAACGCGAAGCACTTTCGAGCACGGGACGATTTACGTAAGCACTTGCCGCCGCCAACACCAAACCAGAAAAACAATTCGGCTCGAGTGCCGCCGCGTGCAATGCCGCATGAGCACCCATCGAATGCCCGACCAACACTGGACGCTCGAGTTTTGAAGCCTTGACAAACTCGAGCAGCAAAGCGCCCAAGGCGGGCAAGTCCAAAATTTTTTGGCTTCGAGCCGCGCCAAAACCAGGTAACTCGAGTACCAAGACACGGTACTCTTTTTGAAGAGCAGGAATATTGCGCGACCACCAACGCTTAGAACCGCTCAGACCATGCACCAAAACGACATCGCTTTGAGCATGTTCAGACCCATAAATTTCGTACTCGAGCCAAGCGTTTGACCCCTGAAAAACCGCCACGAGAGTCATCATATCCTTGCACCCTAAGAAAATTGGGTGTAATCTCTTCACGGTCATCGGGGGAGCAACGCCAGACTCGAGAAACTCGAGCATCCAGCCGCGCTGAGAATTAAACCCCAAGAACCTGACCCGGGTAATGCCGGCGTAGGGAGTGTGACGTGCAAAAACAATTTGCCACTCGAGCGACTTTCTCAGGTTCTCCTTTAGACCAAAAGGGGAAATATGCGTAAACGTATTGCAGGTTTTGGTTTGTTAACGGCGTTCGGTATCACGACCCTTGCATTCGGTGCAAACTCGAGTTTGACCATTATCACCCACGATTCGTTTGATTTGGACAAGAAACTCGTGCAAGCCTTTGAGGCGGCAAATAACGTTGATCTCAAATTCATCAAAGGCGGCGATGCGGGCGCGGTGCTTTCCAAACTGGTGCTGTCCAAAGCCAACCCAATTGCCGATGTTGCCTTCGGCGTGGACAATGCGCTGCTCGAACGCGCCAAGCGCGAAGATATCTTCCAGGTTTACAAACCAAAAACGGTTAAAGACCTCAACTCGAAATACTTTTTTGACCCGACCTGGCACGTCACGCCCGTCGATTACGGATTTGTGGCGCTGAACTACGACAAAGCCTGGTTTGAAACACGCAAACTCGAGCTGCCCAAAACGCTTACCGACCTGACCAAACCCGCGTACAAGGGGTTACTGGTCGTCGAAAACCCCAGCACCTCGAGCACCGGAAACGCGTTTTTGCTTGCCACTATGAAGACCTTTGGCGAGGCTGGCGCACTGAAATTCTGGAAGGCATTGCGCGAAAATGAGGTCAAAGTAGCCGCAGGCTGGGACGGCGCGTACTACACAGAATTCAGCCTGAATGGTGGCGCTCGACCCATCGTGGTTTCTTACGCCTCGAGTCCAGCCGCCGAAGTTTTTTACGCCAAAGACAAACCCAGCACCGCACCCACCGCGAATTTATTGCTTCCAGGCTCGAGCTTCCTACAAATTGAGGGCGTTGGAATTTTGAAAGGCACGAAAAACCTTGGCTTGGCACAAAAATTTGTCGAATTTATGGTGTCAAAAGAAGTTCAAGCCGACATTCCAACCCGAATGTGGATTTACCCCGTCAACAAAACCGTTGTCCTGCCCGATATTTTCTCGTTCGCCACGATACCGACTTTAAAGCAAATCTCGAGCCTCAACCCGCGCACGATAGCCGCAAATGGTGAACGTTGGGTTGACCAGTGGACGAAAGTGGTGATTCAAGGACTCGAGCCGAGCACAATGAGGTAAAATTGACAGCCTCGAGGAGCAAAGTTTAGATTTTGCTCCTCAAATACTCCAGAGCTTTGTCTAAAGCTTCCTCGGCAGGTACAGCAAGATGTGGTTCGACACCCACCCCTTCCCAGTTACCACCCGTGGCTTGCACCACAGGACGACCCGTTGGAATAAAAATTTGCACCAACGGATGCAGTTGCATCATGCCTCCAGGATGCGCCGCGCCGTAAGTTCTTTCACCGATCAGATAGGCACGACCCATGTGTCGCAGAACATAGGCAAAGTCTTCAGCCGCAGAACCCGTTAAGCGGCTGGTCAAAATCACCACTTCTCGTTCGAGATACCGTGGGGCAGGGAGGTAGCTTGGAGTCCAACCCTGAATGCCCTGGTTGTCCCCGCGTTTCCAAAAGGTGCTGGTATGCACCGATTGCTCAAAAAAGAAACCTTCCATCAGCGCCGTAGTTTGTGCATCACCGCCCTTATTCTGACGGAGATCAACAATTAAAGCTCGAGTTTGCGAAACGATCTGCATGGCGGCGGCAAACATTGGTACAACTTCTTGCACAGCACCAAAAGATTGAATGGCGATTAAACCAATGTTTCCCTCAAAAATCTCGACCTTTTGAATGTTTTCGGTGTCGCTCGAGTATCGTGGCGTTTGATCTTGAGGGATTGGAACAACGCCAAGGTGAAGGTCGTTGGTGTGCTGGCGAATTTGGCTTGTGATGGCATGACAAAATCCCAGAACGTCGGTTGGAATTTCTGGTTTGGAATTCCACCAAGTTCGCAGGTGTTGCTCGAGTGCGGCGGCTTGCTCTGGGAAAACGTACTGGTCGTGAATGGCTTGGGCGGCAGCCAGCACAATCTGATCTTGTTCGGACTGGATTAAATTTTGAGTCTTGCTCATGGTTTTTCCTCCAAGGTCAAATTATTTTGTAAGCTACTTCAAATGAAACCAGCAAAACTGAGTAGCAAAACTCGAGAAGCCGATTTGCCACCTGGAACGCATGTCGTCAGCAATGCCAAGGCTGCGGCTTTTCTCAGCGACCCCGAGCACAACGGTTATTTCTCGCCCTTTCTCGAGCGTGAGGTCACGCTCTCAGAGGTTGCCCTAGAACTTCAAGTGCCACTCAATAAACTGCATTACTGGGTCACGAAAATGCTCGAGCTTGGGATTGTGCATGTGACCCGAATCCAGAAACGTGCCGGACGAGCCGTGCGATATTATTCGGCGGTTGCGCCAGCCTTTTTTGTACCGTTCTCTGCCATTCCAGCCGAAACGTTTGAAGCCCAGTTGACGCTCGAGGATGTCAGCCGCCAACGCCGTCTCAGCAGCGCCCATGCGCGTGCTCGAGGGGAGTTGCCGCCCCATTGCGGAACGTTGATGGCACGCATGGACGGGGCAAATTCTGGAATTCGGATTGAATCATTTCCAAAACGGCGATCCAATGATTTGACGTTTAATGTGTGGCTCGAGCGCACGTTTCGTTCCGAGGATGCTCGAGCCTTGCTTGCCGAGTTGAGGGCATTAGAGGAGCATTACTCGAGTTTGCCAGAACCGAAGCCTGGTCAGGGGCAACAGTTTTGCTTACGGCTAGCACTTGCGCCAGTATAATTATTGACAAAATGTTGTATACGTGCAACAATAAATCTTGTGAAAGCAACGAAAGACCAAAGCTCAGGAACCATCCACTCCAGACTTCTGGTGCTCCGTGCCGAACGCAACCTCTCGAGACAAGACCTAGCAGACGCGGTGGGCGTGAACTTTCAAACCATTGGCTACCTCGAGCGAGGCGATTACAAACCAAGCCTAGACTTGGCGTTTAAACTTAGCGATTTTTTTGGACTGCCGATAGAAGCAATTTTCTCGAGAACTCCGTTTAAGCCACTTTCAGAAACCGTATAGAACCCATTTGGTATCTACAAATTGAACGGTAAGAACATACGAATTCCAATTTTATTGAGGCTGACTCGAGCGCCCACCCTCACCCGACTCGCTAAGGCTCGCCACCCTCTCCCGCCTGCGGGAGAGGGTCAAA
>JANMUC010000481.1:0-7952 GCA_031391225.1 Deinococcales bacterium | reverse complement strand
TTTGACATCTTTGGATTTATAAAAATGCGAACTCGAGTCTACCCTCACCCCCAACCCCTCTCCCGTCTTGACCATAAAACGCACCTAGCGGGCATGGTCGCAACATCAGGAGAGGGGAGAAAATCGTGACTGAATCAAGGTTTTTGACCCTCTCCCGCAGGCGGGAGAGGGTGGCGAGCCTTAGCGAGTCGGGAGAGGGTGGGCGCTCGAGTCAGCCTCAATAAAATTGGAATTCGTATGTTCTTACCGTTCAATTTGTAGATACCAAATGGGTTCTATAGACAGCTACGGTATACTGAGGTCGAGCTGAGGCATCAACAAACGACCAAAGCATTTCGTGATCTAAATTTTGGATTTCAATGACGACCCTTTTGTTAAACCACCACGATCAACCAATCAAAAACCTTGTTTTGACAGGGCGAGTTGTGTGCTATAAAGCCATTTGGTTTTGGCTCGAGTGTGACCAATGAAGGTCGCACATTTTCTGGGTACAATGCGTCCAGAGCACGACGGTGTGACCAGGGTGGTCTACCGCCTGCGGGAATTGTTTGATCGCCGGATCGCTCAGCATTTGTTTATTTCGCCCCTCGGTTCAGAAATTCCCCAGGACGATATTCGTACCGTTCCCAGCATTCCATTTCCGTTTTCGACCCAGTACCGCTTGGCAATGGTCACGCAGGACAGTGTTCGGAAAGTTCTGGCTGAAGACAAACCCGACCTGATTCACGTGCATTCTCCCGACCCACTGGGTTGGGCTGCCATGCGTTACGCCCGTCATGAGGGTATTCCGATGGTTGCCACGTATCACACCCACTTTCCAAGTTATGCCAAGTATTACCATTTTGAATTTGCGGCGTCTTTGGTTTGGCAAATTATGCGTGCGATGTACCGCTCTTCCCAGGCGGTGATCGTGCCGTCTCAGTCCACGCTCGAGGAACTTGCCCAGCACGGCATCAAAAACTTGATTCACATTCCACACGGCGTGGACACCACCAGTTTCTCACCGTCAAACCGATCCGAAGCGTGGCGCTCGAATATTCTGGGTGCGGACAACGACCGTGTGATCGTCAGTTTTGTCTCGAGGTTGGTCTGGGAAAAAAACCCAATGGTGCTTGTTGAAGGTTGGAAGCGACTGAACAACAAAGGTCGTAGCAAGCTGGTGATCGTCGGTGACGGTCCCGCCCGCTCAAAGCTCGAGCAACTGTTACCCGAAGCGCATTTTACCGGCAAATTATCAGGCTCGGCTTTGTTCGAAGCGTATGCCTCGAGCGATCTGTTTGTCTTTCCGTCGATCACCGAAACCTTCGGCAATGTGACCGTCGAGGCGATGGCGTCTGGCTTGCCTGCCATTTGTGCGATTGCTGGCGGCGCGAGGGACATTGTGATTCCTGGCGAGAACGGCTTGCTGTTCAACGCCGACAAACCCCTTGAGCTTGCCCAAGCCATCGATGAATTGATCGCCAATCCAGAAAAACGGGCTGAAATGTCAAAAAACGCCCTCGAATCGGTCAAACGCTTCAGTTGGGAAGCCACCGTTTCGGCGTACGAACGCGTCTACCAAGAGGTTTTGGCGGCTAAAGCGGTAATGCCCCAACTGGTTAAAGGTTGACCAAAAGACCTTAGACATCGCGCTTTTGCTGTTGATTTCTCGAGATTCCGTGAAAACTGGTGACTGTGTTCCCTTTGCCAGAACGCGCGGGGTGCTATAGTGACTCGCCATGCTGGGATTCCTAAACAAACTTTTTGATAACAACGCCAAAGACGTGCAACGACTGACCAAAGATGTGGTCGTCAAAGTCAATGCACTCGAGGCTCAAGCCAAAGACACTCCTGATCTTGCAAACGCTTATGCGAAACTGCGAGAACGCGTAAAGGGCGGTGAATCGCTCGACGCTGTTCTGCCAGAAGCGTTCGCCCTGACCAGGGAAGCGGCGGTCAGAACCCTTGGCAAACGCCATTACGATGTGCAATTGATTGGTGGTGCGGCACTGCACCAAGCCCGAATTTCGGAAATGAAAACCGGTGAGGGTAAAACCTTGGTCGCCACCCTTGCGCTGGCACTAAACGCGCTCGAGGGTAAAGGCTGTCACTTGGTCACGACCAACGATTACCTAGCCAAAGTCGGCGCTGAACAAATGGGCTTGATTTACAAAGAACTGGGCTTGACGGTTGGTGTGATCCAACAGCAAATCGATCCAGCCGCCCGCAAAATTGCTTACCTGTGCGACATTACCTATGTCACCAACTCCGAACTCGGCTTTGATTACCTGCGCGACAACATGGCAAACCAACCCGATCAACTCGTGTTGCGTTCAGATCACCCGCTTAACTTTGTGATCATCGACGAGGTGGACAGCATCTTGATCGATGAAGCCCGCACGCCACTGATTATTTCTGGCGCGAGCGAGAAATCAACCAGCAATTATTACCTGATGGCAAAAATTGGTGGGATGCTCGAGAAAGGTGATGCGGTTGTTCCAGGCGATAAAACCCGCACCGTAGCGACTGGCGATTACACGATTGACGAGAAACAACGTCAGATTCACTTGACCGAAAATGGGATTGAAAAAGCCGAGAAATTATTGTCGATTGACGGTTTGTTCTCGACCGAGCACATGGAATTGGGGCACATGCTGCAACAAGCCATTCGTGCCCAAGAGTTGTATCACAAAGACAAAGATTACATCGTTGATGAAAACAACGAGGTCGTGATTGTCGATGAATTCACGGGGCGTTTGATGCCAGGTCGTCGTTACGGCGAAGGCTTGCACCAAGCCATCGAAGCCAAAGAGAACGTCAAAATTGCTGGCGAAAACCAAACGCTGGCGACCATCACCTACCAAAATTTCTTCAAGCTGTACAATAAAATTTCGGGCATGACAGGCACCGCTAAAACCGAAGAAAAAGAATTTGTCGAACTCTACGGCGCGGATGTCTTGGTCATTCCGACCAACTTGCCGATGATTCGCAAAGACAACCAAGACGTGGTGTACCGCACCGAACTTGGCAAATTTAAAGCCGTCATCGAAGAACTCGTAAACCGTTCAGAAACAGGTCAACCTGTACTGGTCGGCACAATCAGTATCGAAAAATCAGAATTCTTGTCCAAAATGCTGTCCGAACCCAACCGTTACGTGCAATTTATCGAAGCCACCGCAGGGCGACTCCTTTCGCAAATGGTCAAAAGTGACGCCAAAACTATCGAAAACGCCAACAAGCTGCTTTCAAACGCTGGTGCTTTAACCCCAGAAAAGCTGACCGACCTGAAACCAATGCTGCCCAAAAACGCGCTCGAGACGTTCTCTTACCTCGAGCATGAAGTCAAAACCTTGCAAGCCTTGCGCAAAGGCATCAAGCACCAAGTCCTGAACGCCAAGCAACACCAGTTTGAAGCCGATATTATCGCCCAAGCCGGACGTTCGGGTTCAATTACCATTTCGACCAACATGGCGGGGCGCGGAACAGACATTCAACTCGGTGGCAACGCCGAATTTGCCGCTTACGCGCTGCTCGAGAAAAAAGGTTTGAGCCGTTACGACGACCACATTGAACTGTTTGTTGCCGCCTGCTTGCGTGACGACGATGCCACCATCAACAAACTGCGTCCTCAACTGCCAAAAGTCAGCGATGAAGATGTCAAAATCATACGTGACACCCGCGAAGCCTTCAAACAAGATTTTTCTAAAGTCACAGCCGCCGGGGGCTTGCATATTATCGGCACAGAACGCCACGAATCGCGCCGCATCGACAACCAATTGCGCGGACGTTCGGGGCGTCAAGGCGACCCAGGCTCGAGCCGTTATTACGTGTCGTTTGAAGACGACCTGATGCGTTTGTTCGCTAACGAGAGCGTCATCAAAATGCTCGATCGTCTCGGCATGGACGACACCCAACCGATCGAAGCCCAAATGGTCACCAGCAGCATCGAACGCGCCCAAAAACGCGTCGAAGACCGCAACTTCGGCATCCGCAAACAGCTTCTCGAGTTTGACAACGTCATGAGCAAACAACGCGAAGTCGTGTACGCCCAGCGCCGCGAAGTCCTCTTGGGCAACGACGAGGGCGTTGTGGACATGACTGAGGGCATGATTGGCGATTACACCGAAGGGCAAGCCGACATGCACCTCTCGGGCGACAGCGACCAATGGAACCTCGAGCAACTCCGAGCCAGTTTGGTTGATGCCTGCCCAGCTTTTGAGAATTTTGATTTTGAAACCTTGCGCGGTCATAAAATTGATGAGGCTCGAGAGCAACTGGTCAGCTTCATTGCCGATGCCTACGACACCCGCGAGAAAGAACTTGGCGCACCGCTATTGCGTTCGCTCGAGCGTTACGTGGTCTTGCAAGTCGTCGATCAATTCTGGAAAGAGCACCTTCACGCGATGGATGTCTTGCGAAGCGGTATTTTCTTGCGGGCTTACGGACAAAAAGACCCGTTCGTCGAGTACAAGTTTGAAGCCACCAAATTGTTTTCTGAGCTGACCGAAACCATCAAAGCCGAAATCACCAAATTTATTTTCAGGTTGCAAGTCAACTTTGAAGCCCCACCGCAACAGCAAGTTTCGGATGACTCGAGTAGCAACGACGGTGAATCCGAACCACAACCGATGAACAACCCATTCATCAAACGGAGCAGCCAAACTACCCGCATTCCAAAAATCTCGAGGCAAGACCGAAGGAAGCTCGAGCGGGACAACAAGAAAAAGTAAAAACGTTTTTTAAGGCTCGAGGTTCATCATCAACCTCGAGCTTTTGATTTCCTTGAAAATAAGTGATTGTTCTATGGACGGATTAAGGTTCACTCTGACGCAGCACCTCAAGTAAGAGTATCGAGATGAGTGAATACAGGACGATCACAACAGAGGTACCATCTTCAGACCCATGCAAGCAGTCGTTCCTCCACTGGAATACCTCTTTAGGAGTGTGTAGAGAAAAAACTTGGGAGAGGACATTGCGGGTTTCTTTGGAGACGATCCTGCGGACTAAGGTCAGGAGATGGTAAAGATTGCTGATCTGCGAAGAACCTTTTCGGCTTTTAGAACGAGCGTTTCCACGATGTGAACGATACTGCTTTTTCGCCACCTTGAAGGCTTTTGTGACAGTTCCGTCGGAGTGAAGATAGCTCATACAGATTCGACGAGACAACCCTTCTAAGTAAGCGAACCCTGCCCAAACTGAGGCAAAGTGCTTGCGATACCGAAGCTCTGAAAGGAGAGCGTTTTGACATGCACGATTTTCTTGATCTGTGTATTTCAGTTGCATTTGATTAAGTAGATTGCAATCAACAAAGCTGATGAGAGGATGATGGACTCGTATCCAGTTATCTATTCGGTTATTCCTGTGTGCCAATGTATTGACGAACGACCAATACTCTACATGGTCGTTTTCAATGATCGCATTTAGACTGGGATTAAAGCTCATTTGTAACAAGATTAGTCCGAGTTCTTGAAGGTCAATACTAGTAAAGCTAGGAAGATCGGCACTGCGGAAGACTTTGTTTTGTGTTTGATCGTGGTTGATTGTTATCGAACCATCTGGTTTAAAGACAGCTTTGCGGTACTCTTCTGCACGTTGACGGCAAGTGTTGATCATATTTGCTCCCATGTGCTTTTACAAGGAATTGGATCAAACTTGCGATATAATTCCCACTTCTAGTCGAGCCTCAAACGTTAAACAAGAAATGCACCGCATCCCCGTCTTTCATCACGTATTCTTGCCTTCAGTTCTTACCCAACCTTTAATTTTGGAATTCACAACGATGATCTTATCTTGAAACGCGACCTCAACAAATCCCAAATTGCTCGAGTTGGGTCAGTTTTTGATCCTTAAATCGGCGCTTCTGGCATGACCCTCTAAACCTTCGCGCCGCGATTGACGGGCGGTGACTCGAGCGATTCGGTCTGCTGCCTCCGCCGTGACCCATTGATGCGTCAAGACTTTGATGAACGTGCCGACCCAAACGCCTCCAGTGTGCCGTGAGGCGGCTCGGGTCGGCAAGATGTGGTTTGTACCGATGACCTTGTCGGAAAACACCACGCCTGCCATCTCACCGATAAACACCGAGCCGTAATTGTGCAATTGCTCGAGCAGCGCGTGAGGGTCTTTGCTGTGAATTTCGAGGTGTTCTGGTCCGATCTCGTCGGAGACGGCACATGCCTCGAGCAAGTCGCGGGTCAGAATGATCTCGCCACTTTTTTCCCAGGCGATGCCAGCCACGTCAGCCGTTGGCAGCGTCTCGAGTTGAGCCTTGATTTGCTCTAAGGTTGCCCGTGCCAGGGCTTCAGAGTCGGTCACGAGGATCACACGGGTGTCAGGGTCGTGTTCGGCTTGGGCAAGCAAATCTGCTGCGACCCAGGTGGCATTGGCGGTTTGGTCGGCAATGATTAAAATTTCGCTCGGACCGGCGATCATGTCAATGCCGACGCTGCCCAAAATTTGACGTTTGGCTTCGGCAACGAACTTGTTGCCAGGACCAGCGATTTTGTCCACCTTTGGGATGCTCTGGGTGCCGTATGCCATTGCAGCGATGGCTTGAGCGCCACCGATTTTGTAAATTTCGTCTGCACCGGAAAGTTTAGCGGCGTGTAAGACCGCCGCATGAACCTTGCCGTCGCCCCTTGCGGGGGTACACATGATAATTCGTTTCACGCCAGCGACCTTGGCAGGAATGATCGCCATTTGCGCGGCGGAAAGCAGTGGGTAACGCCCGCCAGGCACATACGCGCCAGCAATCTCGAGTGGCACGAGTCGGTGCCCGAGATGCACACCAGGTTCGGTTTCAATATCAAGCGGTTTTAAAGTCTCGAGTTGGGCTTGGGCGAAGCGTTTAATGCGATCAATGCCAAACTGCATGTCGGCAAGCAGTTGATCGTCGAGTTGGGCTTGGGCTGCCGCTATTTCGACGTCAGTGACCCGCAACGAATCCAACTCGAGCTTGTCAAAGGCGCGGGCGTAATCGAACAGGGCGCTGTCGCCATTGAGTTTGACGTTCGCTATGATCTCTTGAACTTTTGTCCGAAGCTCGAGTTCAATGGCTTCGACCCAGGGCAGTGCGGATTTGAGGTACTGGGGCATGATGCGTCTCCTTGAGCGTTAAGCTTTTGTCAAACCAAGATAGGTTCTGGCAAGTTCGGTTTCGTTGATGTCTTTGGCAAGCCCCGAAAATTGAATTTCGCCTTGCGCCAGCACTGTGACTTTATCGGCAAGTGGCAGGGCATCTTTGACCGCTTGTTCGACCAGCAAAATAGCGGGTCCCTGCGCCCGAAGGTCACGAATCAGTCCAAAAACCTCTTTGACGACCACTGGCGCAAGTCCAGCCGAGGGTTCGTCGAGCAGCAATACCTTGGGTTTGGAGACCAGGGCACGGGCGAACGCCAAGAGCATCCGCTGACCGCCAGAGAGCGATCCCGCTCGGGCTAATTTTTTCTCGTGCAGAATTGGAAATCGTTCGAGCATGGATTCGATGCTCGAGCGCACGGCGGTTTTGTCGGTCAGTGCCAGACCGCCCGCTTGCAGATTCTCGAGCACCGATAGTTCGCTGAACACACCGCCCGACTGCGGCACGGTGACGATGCCAGCCCGAATAAATTCGTGTCCCAAAAAACCGAGCAGGTTTTGCCCGTCAAGCTCGAGCGAACCCGACCAGGGTTTTAAGACTCCGGCGCAAACTTTCAAGAGCGTACTTTTACCGCTGCCGTTGGGTCCAAAGACGCAATGTATTTGTCCTGGCTCGAGCGTAATTCCAACATTCGAGAGGATTTGCACTTTGCCGTAGCCTGCGGTGATCTTTGTTGCAATCAACGACATCTCGAGTCCCCCTCATGCCCCCAAGTACGCTTCGAGCACGACTGCGTTCTTGGTGACTTCTTCAAACGTTCCCTCGGCGATCACTTCACCGTGTTGCATGACGATTAATCGGTCACAGAGTTGCCGAACCCAATCCATGTCGTGTT
>JANMUC010000469.1:0-3881 GCA_031391225.1 Deinococcales bacterium | reverse complement strand
ATTCGGAAAAACGCGGCAAAGACGTTCCAGAAGACATTCAAGCCGCGTTTCTCGAGTTGTACGCGCAAACGATGGGTGAAACTCGAGAATCTGAAACGATGGTCTGAAGTCACGCCTCAAATCGTAGTGATCCCGTAACATAAGTCATGCCTCGAGTTTTGGGTTTTGACATTGGGCGCGTTCTGGTCGTGTTGTTCATGGCTTGGTACGGTTTTCTCAACCTCGAGCATCCAGACCGTGGCTTGTTCCTTGATAATGTCAACCTAATCATTCACGAGGCTGGACATGTCCTGTGGCGTATCTTTGGCGAGTTCTTGTATTTTCTGGGCGGATCATTGACCCAAATTCTTGTACCGTTCGCATTCATGGTGTATTTCTGGCGATCAGGTCAACGTTTTGCGGCGTGCGTCGCGGCATTTTGGACTGCCAGCAGTTTGTTTGGCTTGTCAATCTATGTTGGTGATGCTCGAGCGATGGAATTACCACTTTTGGGCGGCGATAACGTCGAACACGATTGGAATTGGATTCTTTCAAACATGAATGCACTGAAGGCAGATCACACGCTTTCGGCTATTGTGTACACATTCGGTTTGGTCTTTTTGGCAGCCAGTGTTTTTGCTGGACTGTACTTCGCCAAAGGTGACGAAAATGCTTTACCGTGGGAGTTGAAACGCAGCATGAAAATCTCGAAAATGCGCAATTTGGGTTCAAAATCTGAAGCCATGCTTGCCAAAATTGGGGTGTACTCGAGTGTTGACCTCGAGAATCTGGGTGCGGTGGAGGCGTTTAAACAATTGCGAGCAAGCGACGAGAAAGTCAGTTTGGTGATGCTCTACGCCATGCACGGGGCGCTGACCGACCAGGCTTGGGAAATGTTGTCGCCCGATGAAAAACAGGCGTTGAAATTGGCAGTTGAACAATAGCGGTTTCTCTCAGGGCGCGATAAGCTACCAGTCCTAGGAGCTTATCTTGCGTCCCATCAAACTCGAGTTAACCGGTTTTACTTGCTTTAAAGAGCTGCAATCGATCAGTTTTGATAATTTGGAATTGTTTGCGATTGTCGGGCAGACGGGCGCGGGCAAATCGAGCATTCTTGACGCGATCACCTATGCGCTGTTTGGTGAAACCTCACGTTTAGGCTCGAGAGGTTTGGAACAGCTCGTCTCTCAGGGCGCGAACGGAATGCAGGTGGCGCTCGAGTTTGAATCTGGGTTTGAGCGTTTTCGGGTGTCTCGAGCTTGGAGCATCAAAGCTGCAGAGCGCCAAGTGCGGTTTGAAAAATTTGATGGAGCGCGGTTTGTTGCGGCAACCGATAACGTGAAAGTCAAAGATGTAGCCGAGGCGATTCAAGCGGTGGTGGGCTTGGATTTTGACGGGTTCACACGAGCCATTTTGCTGCCCCAAGGCGAGTTTGACCGCTTCTTGCGCGGCGATGCCAAAGAGCGCCGCGAACTCTTGAAAGGTTTACTGAACCTCGAGCATTTTGAAGCCATGCGCGAACGGGCGAATGCCATTGCCAGGGATGCCAAATCGCGTTCGGATCAGATCAAATTGCTACTCGAGGGTGAGTACGCGGGTGTGACGCTTGAGGCGAGTGAGGCGCTGGAGGTTGAACTTGAGGCACTGAAAACCAGAATTTCAGCGCTGGCAGTGCAACTCGAGCGTGACCGGGTGTTGCTGACTGAAGCTCGAGAATTGCAAAAATTATCGGCTGAACTCGAGCGGGTAAAACAAAAATTGAAACTGCTCGAGCTTCAAAATCTTGAGGTTGCCAGCGCTCGAGAGCGGGCTGTCTTGGCGAGACGGGTGGCGTCGGTCATGCCTTTGGTGACAGCGTTAGAACGCGCCGAACTGGGATTGCAAAAATCAAATCAAGAATTGAATCATGCCAAACTCGAGCTTGAAAAAGTCAGTGCGCTCGAGATCGCCACGGAAGCCAAACTGGATGCAGCACGTGAGGCGGCGGAAGTTCTGCCTGAACTCGAGCATCAAGCCAACGAACTGGCGTCGTCGATGCCCAAACTCGAGCGCCTGCGTGCCTTGGGCGGAAATTTAGACCTGACGCATCAATCGCCTGCGGTTTTCTCCGAGCGGCGCATGGCGGAACTCGAAGAGTTGAAAGCCAAGCTCGGTGATTTCAAACGGGCGGTGGCAGATGCTCGAGATGCGAATCGGGATTTAAGTGAAGCGAAATCGAACTTTGAGAAACTCAGTGTGCAGCTCGAGAAACTAAAAGCTGATTTGAGCATTTGCAAAATTTCTGGCACTGAAACTGGTGCTCGAGTCAAAGAGCTTGAGAGTGAATTAACTCAAGCCAGACGCGATGAAGGTGCGGCGGCGTTGACGGTTGGTTTAAAAATTGGCGATCCTTGCCCAGTTTGCGGTACGCCGTTAAAATTGCTGCCAGAACAATCCGAATCTCGAATTCCTGATCTTGAAAACTTCCTTGAACTCGAGCGAGCCAAGTTGGTTGACCTTCGCAGTGAATACCAACGCCTGCTCGAGTCGCAAAAAAATGCACACACCAACTTTGAAAAAACCCAAGTCGAAACCGAAAAACTAATGCGTCAACTGAAGCAAACCACTGAACAAGTGACGTTAATGAAACTCGAGTTTGAACGGGCGCTCGGTTCGGACGAAGAACCAAAAATCTTGCTCGAGGACACGCGCAATCGGATGCTGGCGGGTTTGGCGATCGAGATTCGTGAAGCCACGGGTGGGCGCGATCCTGTGGCGGTGATTGCGGAACTTTCTAAACAGCGCAAGACGTTGCAAACCAATTTGGACGCAGCTCGAGAGGCACTTTCAAAAGTTCAAGCCACCAGTGCCCAAGCCAGAACTGCGCTCGAGATTGCCGAAAAAACTGTGCGGGAAAGAAGTTCGGAGTTCGAGGAGCGACAAACCGAATTGAATGTCGCACTTCTGACAGCCGACATCTCGAGTATTCAAGAAGTCCAGAAAGCGGCATTGCCTGAAAAGGAAATCCTCAAACTCGAGGCGCTGGAACGCGAACATCTTGAAGCTTTAAATGCCGCGCGAAACGATGAAATCAGGATTCTCGAGCAACTGGCGGGACGGGTTTTTGATGCGGAAGTCTTAAGCGAGCTGGAAAAAGATGTCAGACAAGCCGAATATGAGCAAAAAACCGCCAACAGCGAACAGGGCAGACTCGAGCAACTGCAAAAAAATATGGCGGAGCGCCGAGCCAAAGCCAAAGACTTAAGCCGTGAACGCAACCAACTCGAGAAGCAATACGACATTTACGCGGCGCTGGCGGCGGATTTAAAAGGTAACGAATTTCAAGAATTTATGCTCGAGGGCGTGCAACAAGAGTTGCTGCTCCGAGCCTCCAGCATCATGCGCGAAGTCACCCGCGAACGGTACACGCTCGAGTTAAAAGAGGGCGAGTACGTGGTGCTTGACAATTGGAATGGACTTGATGCCCGAAGCGTCAAAACCCTTTCTGGTGGTGAGAGCTTTATTGCCTCCCTGTCTTTGGCGTTGGCATTATCCGATTATTTGGCAGGACACAAAGCCTTGGGCGCACTGTTCCTCGACGAAGGCTTTGGCACGCTCGACGCCGACGCGCTTGATGCCGTCTCGAGTGTGCTTGAGGCGATTCAAACCCAAGGACGCATGGTCGGCGTGATCACCCACGTTGCCAGCCTTGCCGAGCGTCTGCCAAACCGTTTGGTGATTGAAAAAGGACAAAGCACCAGCCGCGCCCATTGGGAATCCTAGATTCCCTATTTTCTTTTCGCATGACGCGCTAAAATGCCAGTCATGAAGTATTTTACCTTAATCATTGCCAGTTTATTGCTTTTTGGCTCGAGTTTAACTCTTGCCCAAAAATCTGGCTCGAGTGCCAGCACCGAAATCAG
>JANMUC010000414.1:0-22509 GCA_031391225.1 Deinococcales bacterium | reverse complement strand
TTCAGTTTGAGCGAGTGCAATGGCTTCGCATTTGAATTCGGCGGTGTAGGTTTTGTATTTGGACATTTTCTGCTTTCATGTCTCGGAACTTGATGTCCACTAAATCTTAGTCGTTTCAGGAGAGGGGTTGGGGGTGAGGGTAGACTCGAGTTCGCATTTTTATAAATCCAAAGATGTCAAATAGGTTCTATAGCGCAAGTTGCGTACTCGAGGATTGGCGTTTTGGCTGAACACTTCAAACAAACAGATAACCCTCGAGCACCAATCCCAACAGGGGTTGCTTCGCGTAAATGTTCTGGAGCGAAACTTCCGCGCGGGTCAGCGCCAAGCCAGCCCAAACTTGAAGCTGAGGCTAAAATTCACCGTCAATCAAGAAATGGGGTTGAACAAATCTTAAAACTGCATTTGCCTTGCGACACCGGCAGCCTTTTTTGCGAGCGACAGACTATAGTCAACCCATGCCCACCTCAGTTTTAGCCACGAAACTGTACACCCCTCTGCCTCGAGCGCAACTCGTCTTCCGTCCTCGGCTGATTGAACGACTGAACGAGGGTCTGCGCTCTAAACTGACCCTGATCTCTGCCCTCGCAGGCTTTGGTAAAACCACCCTGGTTAGCGACTGGGTTGCCGGTTGCAAAAGCCCTGTCGCATGGCTGTCATTGGATGAGGCAGACAGTGATCCGACGCTCTTTCTGACCTATTTCATTGCGGCTTTGCAGGCGGTTGCGCCCAATCTTGGGGAAGGCTTGCTGAGGGCGCTTCAATCCCCTCAACCGCCACCAATCGAATCAATTCTCACAGCCTTGCTGAACACCGTCAGCAGCATCTCGAACGACTTTATTTTGGTGCTTGACGACTACCACTTGATTGATGCCAGATCGGTTGATCATGTCATCACTTTTCTGCTCGAGCATCTGCCAGCACAAATGCACCTGGTCATGACCACCCGTGAAGACCCAAATCTACCGCTGGCTCGGTTGCGTGCCAGCCATCAATTGACCGAACTTCGCGTGACTGACTTGCGTTTTACCCCGTCCGAAGCCGCCGAATTCCTCAACCAGGTGATGAGCCTGAATCTCTCGAGCCAAGAGGTTGCCGTTTTGGAAACCCGAACCGAAGGCTGGATCGCGGGGCTGCAACTTGCCGTACTTTCAATGCAGCACCACCAAGATGTTCCTGGATTTATCCAAGCCTTCGCGGGGGATCACCGCTACATTGTGGATTACCTGGTCGAAGAGGTCTTGCAGCGCCAGCCTGAAGCCATCCGAAGCTTCCTGCTTCAGACTTCTATTTTAGATCGTTTGAATGGCTCACTGTGCGATGCCCTCACCGATCAGTCGGGTGGCAAGGCGCAATTGGAGGCGTTGCAACGCGGCAACTTCTTTCTGATTCCGCTGGACGACAAGCGTCACTGGTATCGTTATCACCATCTTTTTGCCGATGTGCTTCACCTGCACTTGATGACGGAACAGCCCCACCTTGTTCCTGCGCTGCATCGGCGTGCGAGTGAGTGGTTTGAGCACAATGATTTGGCAGCCGATGCGATCCGCCATGCGCTGGCGGCAGCGGATTTCGAGCGAACGGCAGACCTGATTGAACGGGCAATGCCAGCCATGCGCCGAAACAGGCAGGAATCCCTGGTGCTCGGCTGGCTCGAGATGCTTCCCGACGAACTGTTCTTTTCCAGACCCGTCCTCAGCGTTCACTTTGCCGGAACATTACTCTCGAACGGTAGGCTGGAGGACGTTGAGGCTCGACTGCAGGATGCTGAGCGCTGGCTCGACATAAGGGAAGATACGGCAAAAATGGTCGTGGTGGACAAAGAAGAATTCCGCAGCCTGCCTGGTTCAATTGCCGTTTTCCGTGCCGCCCATGCCTTGGCTTTGGGTCAGGTGCCAAAAACCGTAAAATACGCTCGAGCGGCGCTTGAGCTTTTGCCTGAGGAAAACCATCATGGGCGCGGGGCTGCATCTGGACTACTGGGACTTGCTTACTGGACAAGCGGAAATCTCGAGGCGGTGCAACAATCGTATGCCGAATGTATGACGAGGTTGCTGAGGGTTGGTCATACCTCTGACGCGATTGGGATCAGTATCGCCCTGGCGGACATACAGATCGTGCAAGGTCGTGTGACTGAGGCAATGAACACTTATAAACGGGGATTGGAATTGGGAACTGGTCAGGGTGCGCTGGTGCTGCGCGGAGCGGCAGACATGCACGTCGGCATGAGCGAACTGATGCGTGAACACAACGATCTGAATGCCGCCACGCAACACCTGGTGATAAGCCAGACACTCGGTGAATTCAATGGCTTACCGCAAAACCCTCATCGTTGGCGCGTGGCGATGGCTCAAATACACCAAGCCCAGGGGGACCTGGACGGTGCTCTCGAGTTGCTACTCGAGGCAGAACGCGTTTATGTGAGTGACTTTTTTCCAAATGTGCGCCCAATTGCCGCCTTGAAGTCACGGGTCTGGGTCGCGCAGGGAAGTTTGGGGGAAGCCCTCGGTTGGGTGCGCGAGCAAAACCTGTCCGCTCAGGACGACCTTAGCTACCTGCACGAATTCGAGCACATCACCCTGGCGCGAATCCTCTTGGCTGACCGATCCGCCATTGATGCCCTGAAACTGCTCAAGCGTCTTCTGACCGCAGCGCAAGAGGGCGGCAGGGTGGGCAGCGTCATCGAAATCCTGGTCTTGCAGGGACTTGCTTATCAAGCCCAAGGCAACACATCTGATGCGCTGATGGCGTTAGACCAAGCCCTGATGCTGGCAGAGCCTGAAGGTTACATTCGCGTGTTCCTGGATGAAGGCACACCGATGTTGCAACTTCTTCTCGAGGCTGCCAAACGAAAGACCATGCCAAACCATACGGGCAAGCTGCTGGCGGAATTTGAAGCGGGTCAACAGGGAAGCCCAGGCAAAGCTCCGCTCACCGATTCTCTCGGGAAAAAATCCCGTGCCTCACAGCCTCTGCTCGAGTCGCTCAGTCAGCGCGAGCTTCAAGTTTTGCGGCTGCTCAGAACCGAATTGAACGGACCCGAAATGGCTCGAGAACTCAGGGTGTCCCTGAACACCTTGCGAACGCACACCAAAAACATTTTCAGCAAACTTGGGGTGAACAACCGTCGGGCTGCGGTTCGCCGTGCCGAGGAACTCGAGCTGTTGTAGCGATTCCGCAGACACCAACCCTGTTCGTGTCAGGTTTCAATGAATTCTGGCACGGCATTTTATACCCCTTCTAGCCTCGACATGACAGCTCACCACAAATGGTGATGACAGTTCACCACATTCGTTTGTACCTTTTGATCGAAGAAAGGAACGCATGTGACAACGTGAAGATTCACAACATGCAAAAGGTGCGGCATGAGGGCAACACATGAACCAACAGACGAACATCACGCGCCTGGACTGTACGAGATTCGCATCAAGGGACACCTTGACGACCGACGGGCAGAGCAGTTCGAGGGACTGAGTTTCAGCTACACAAGCGACGGAACCACCACCCTATCTGGCTTGTTGGTAGATCAATCTGGGCTGCATGGATTGATCAAAAAAGTGCGTGATTTGGGAATGCCATTGATCTCGGTCATGCAAGTCGGTCCCCAACAGGCAAACAGTCCAGAGGGCAACACGGACACGTTCCAAAAAGGAGACAAACACATGAACAACCTTCACCAGACCGCAGTCATCAAAGTGGACAAGCAGAGCAACATGAAGATCGAAGCCTCGAGCCTCATCCGTTGGGCAGGTTTAGCCGCCGTGGTGGCAGGAATCATTTACGCGGGTATTCAGCCGATCCATCCACCTGACATGCTGGCATCGGTAAACACCAGCGCATGGGGCATCATCACCCCTTTGAAAACCCTGATGTCCTTCCTGTTCCTGCTCGGTTTGACGGGGCTTTACGCCAGGCAAGTCAAAGAGTCCGGTTGGCTTGGTCTGATCGGCTATCTTCTATTGAGCCTCTGTTGGGCGCTCGAGTTAGCCTTTATCTTCGCCGAAGCCTTTATCATCCCACCCCTGGCAAGTGCAGCACCAAAGTTTGTGGAGGGATTCTTCGGGATCGTTAATGGTCATCCCACCCAGATGAATCTCGGAATCCTCCCAGCGCTTTATGCACTCGTCGGGATTCTGTACTTGTCGGGCGGTCTGCTGTTTGGCATCGCCACGTTCCGCGCTGGTATCCTGCCGCGCTGGGCGAGTGGTCTACTGGCTGCCGCAGCAGTATTGACCCCCCTGGCTGTGCTGCTCCCGCACGCGATCCAGCGGTTCGCCGCAGTGCCAGTGGGGATAGCTCTAGCTGGGCTGGGCTACGCGCTCTGGTCTGAACGGCGCGAGAAAGTCTCGGAAGCCGTACTTGGTACGGGAAGCCCCAAGCTCGTCCAAACCTGAGTCGAATCAGTTCCCTAGAAACGGCATGAAGTTGACAAGCAGTTGTTTGGCTGCTTGTCTCGAGACTCACCCGATCAACCACCGAGCCTCAACATCTGAATCAGCATCTTCAGAACGCACTGTGAAGTGCACAGCACACGGCGTAAATCCCTCCAAGGAGCTGAACATGAAAGCAAAAACCACCATCGAATCTCGAGCCTCCGACGAACCTCGATTTAATAAGGTCAGAAAACCCTCACCGTTGAGCACCAGAACGCCAGCAAAAACAGACTGGCTCGTACCCACTGGTCTGCTCATGCTCAGCCTCATTCCGATTGCCGCTGGTGCTTTCCGCCTCACTGAGTTGGTTGGCGGTGCGGCAATTACGCCAGCCAACGCACGGTTCTTTGCCTCGCCACTGCCAGTGATGCTGCATATTGTCAGTGTCACCCTTTATTCCCTCTTGGGAGCATTCCAATTTGCTCCAGCTTTCCGTCGTCGCCAACCCGTTTGGCATCGTGCCGCTGGGCGGATTCTGATCCCAAGCGGTTTGGTAGCGGCGCTTTCGGGGCTGTGGATGAGCCACTTTTATCCCCTGCCCGACGGCGACGGTGTTATCCTTTACGGCTTGCGGCTGCTTTTTGGGTCGGTCATGCTGCTGTCAATTCTCTTCGGTGTGGCTGCAATCTGGCGGCGGGACTTTGTCCAGCACGGCAATTGGATGATGCGCGGCTATGCGATTGGACTCGGGGCTGGCACGCAGGCGTTGACGCAATTGCCCTGGATTTTGCTGGTCGGCAAATCAGATGAATTCACCAGGGCGTTGCTGATGGGGGCTGGTTGGGTGATCAACTTCGGTGTGGCGGAATGGGTCATCCGCAGGCGACCAACCCGTCCAACCCGCAAGGCATCAGTTGGTGTTTCCCAGATGCAATGAGCACAACGACAGGAGCGAGCGTGTTTCGGATCGCTCCATCTCGAGGGTTACCAAAAAAAGCGGAGTTCATTTTGAAATCAATCATTGCAAAACGAGATGAAGTTGTGGCTGGAAGTTCACAACGCTCCACTTCGGTTCGCTGGATGCTCGCCAGCCTTTCACTCTCCATGCTGCTGTCCTCGCTGGGCACGAGCATCGCCAATGTTGCTTTGCCAACGTTGGCGCAGGCGTTCAACGCCTCTTTCCAGCAAGTCCAATGGATTGTCCTCGCGTACCTTCTTGCCATCACTGCCCTGATCGTCAGCGTTGGGCGGCTCGGTGACATCACTGGTCGCCGACGGTTGCTTCTGATCGGTATTTTCCTGTTCGCGACGGCTTCAGTTCTGTGTGGCGTTGCGCCCACACTCTGGTTGCTGATTGCCGCTCGAGCGGCGCAGGGGCTTGGAGCAGCAATCATGATGGCTCTGAGCATGGCGTTTATCGGTGAGACGGTTCCGAAAGAACAGACTGGTAGCGTCATGGGATTGCTCGGAACCATGTCCGCGATTGGCACAGCTCTCGGTCCGTCGATCGGCGGCGTGCTGATCGCCGGATTTGGTTGGCGAACCATCTTTTTGGTTACCGTACCGCTGGGTATCTTGACTTTGGTTCTTGCTTACCGCTTCCTGCCCGTTGATCGCCAGGGGCTGAAGGCTGATCGAGCGGGCTTTGACACGCTTGGCACGTTGTTGCTTGCACTGACGCTGGCGGCTTATGCGCTTGCCATGACTATAGGGCGCGGGAGTTTCAGTCTGCTCAACATGGTGCTGCTCTTGGCTGCGGTTTTCGGAGTCGGATTGTTCGTGCTGATTGAGTCAAGAGCAACATCACCTTTGATTCGATTAACGATGTTCCGCGATCCCGTGCTGAATGCGAGCCTCGCCATGAGTACGCTCGTCTCGACGGTGATGATGGCGACGCTGGTGGTCGGACCGTTCTATCTCTCTCGAGCACTCGGACTCGACGCGGCTCGAGTTGGACTTGTCTTGTCGGTTGGTCCGCTTGCCGCCGCGCTGACTGGTGTGCCAGCAGGTCGGATTGCGTATCGTGTTGGCGCAAAACGCCTGACCATCATTGGACTCCTCGGAATAGTTGCTGGTTCTCTCATGCTCTCCATGATGCCAGCGACGCTTGGCATTTCTGGCTATGTTGCCGCCATTGTCGTCATCAGCGTCGGGTATGCGCTATTTCAGACAGCCAACAACACTGCCGTCATGACGGATGTCCGCCCAGACCAGCGGGGTGTCATTTCCGGTATGCTAAACCTTTCACGCAATCTCGGACTGATTACTGGTGCATCCGTGATGGGCGCTGTGTTTGCGCTTGCATCGGCAGCAACCGACATCAAAACGGCGCGTCCCGAGGACGTTGCCAGCGGTATGCGGATCACATTCGCAGTCGCAACGATGCTGATCGTCGTTGCGCTCTCCACCGCATTTCTAAGCCATGTTCTTTCGCGGCGTGTTGTTCCCACAAGGGTTTAGGGCAGTGAAGCTCGAGTCAGCTTTTACTGCCCTCACGCATGGTGTAGGTGCGAGCGAAGCAGCGATCTCGAGCCGAACGAGCATCTCGACAACAGTGGTGGTTTTTCTTTGTTGCTTCGCCGACCTCGAGCAAACTCAGTGATGAGTATTTAAAACCTCACGGATGGCGTCGATCACGACTTGCGGCTTGTCAAGTTGGATGCCGTGCCCGCTGCCCAAAGCCACAATGCGCCGACCCTGGCTCGAGAGTGCCGCGAGTTCCAGTTGCAACGTCGTCCAAATACTCTCAGTCTTGGCTGAGGTATTCGCGTCCATTCCAGGTTCGCCTTGCCTTCGAATGACCACCACGAGCGGCAGTGCGCCCAGTGTGGGTACAGGCGGGGTGTCGCCCTTGATGAGTTTTCTCGAGTTCACTGCGCGTTGCCCCAACCTGCCTGGGATTGATGAGCATGAATGCACGCTCGGTTTGGGCGACGACTGGAGGCAGACGAGTCTCGAGTGGAACCAACAGCGATAACAGCCCAGGGAGTCGCAGCCCAATCAGTCCCTCCAAGGTTTTTAACTGACCCAGACCACTGACCGTGGCTGCAAGGACAGATGCAGGAAGGCGCTGAAACTGTGCCTCGTGTGCTGAATCCAGCAAGACCATGCCGGAAACATCCACGGGATATTTCGCTGCATACTGGCGGGCAATAACGCCGCCCAGCGAGTGCCCAACGAATACCAATGAACCTTGAATGCCCGCACCTTTCAGCAAACGATGCAACTCGTCTACCATCACGCGGACGGAATCAGTCACGTTGGCCTGGGCGTTCATGGGTCAATCCTAGGCTTTGAAAGATGCAATCAACAGGGTTATCGCAGCCATGATGCGGACGGATCAGGACACCTACTTTTTTGGACATGCCTTGTTAGGTTCGCAAACCAATTTTGGTAATTCAGTCAAAAACGCGGCAGGTACGCTTTGTGCCCACCCAAATCACCGATCGAGCGCCCGTTGTTAACTCGAGAAAAGTTTGGTGCGAACCCATCAGAGACCGTCTTTGCTCGAGCCAAATCGATTAGTGGAAACTCGAGTTTCAAATACAAGTCGATGGATTTTTTCGCTCTCTCTGGTAATCTCGAGTGGTGAGCGTGAAGATTTGATCGTGGTTGGTATTGACCCAGGCTTGGCAAACCTTGGTATTGGCGTGGTGCACGAGAAAGGTGTCACCCCGCATTACCTTCATGCCGAATTGGTGCGCACCTCGAGCGAAAGCCCAAGTCCGCAACGACTGGCGTTTATTTACAAAGCCGTCAAAAACGTGCTCGAGCTTCACAAACCCGACGCATTGGCAATTGAGGCGCAATTTTTTCAGTTGCAACCAGGCACGGCGTTTAAGGTCGGTGAGGCGGTGGGTGTGATCTTGCTGGCGTGCGCTCAACTCGAGATTCCTGTGTTCGAGTACAGTCCAAAAGAGGTCAAAGCCGCCGTGGTCGGTACGGGCAGCGCCAGCAAAGAACAGATTATTTACATGGTCAGGGCGATGTTGCAATTGCCCAAAACACCAACTTCTAACCATGCCGCCGACGCGCTGGCTTTGGCATTGACGCATCTTGCAAACCGCCGAATTCGTACGCAAATGGGATTCTCGAGGAGGGTCTGATGTTGGTGTTTCAAAGGTACGTGTGACGATTCCTATTCTGGTCGTTTTGGCACTTGCACCAACACTCTTTTGGTTCTGGTTTTTTGCGCGTCAAGACAAACACCCAGAACCAGCCAAGGTTTTGCTGCGCGTGTTCTTTTGGGGCATCCTGATGGTGATTCCCGCAACCGTGCTCGAGAACAGCATTGACACCTTTTTTGGCAGTACTGTTTTGATTGCCTTAACGGGTTTGATCGAGGAAGGTTTTAAGTTTCTAGCCGCCAGCAGCATTGCCAAACACAAAAACTTTGACGAACCGATCGACGGTTTGATTTATTCAACCGCAGCCGCGCTCGGTTTTGCGACGCTCGAGAATCTGGCGTACATGCTCCGAGCCGACGCCAGTTTGATTTTGGTTCGAGGTCCTATCACCACGCTTGGACATATTTTGTTTAGTCTGACTTGGGGTTACGCCATGAGTTTGCGGCGTTTTCGCAACGCGCACAATGTTTTGCGGCGCGGTTGGTTGCTTGGGGCGTTACTTCATACGGTCTTTAACGCCATTTTGCTTTCGTACGGCACCGTTGGAATCGAATGGTTGTTGCTGCCGTTTGTTGGCATTATGGTGCTAATGTTGCAACTCGCCAGGCGTTATTATGCCAGCGCCGCCCGAAACCTTGAAGACACCCAACCTCAAGCCAAGGTGCTCGAGAAGGCATAGGCAAATTGCCAGCCAAGATTGATGTTGAACAAATGCCTTCAAACGCCCATAATGAACCATTACATCGCAACTACGGAGAGTTCCATGACCAAAACCGAAATTTACACCGATTTTCTGACCACCGAAGGTTACCGCCCCAGTTTGGACAAGGACGGCGATTTGACCTTCAAACACGAACGCATCAACTTTATTTTGTTCGCCAACGAAAAAGACGAAGAGTTTTTCAAGCTCATGATCCCGTTTTTCTGGCCCATCGAATCCGAAGACGAACGCGAACGCGCCGCCAGGGTCATGCACCGTTTAAATGCCGAGTACAAAGCCGCCAAGTTTTACCCGATCGACGACGATGTTTGCGTTTGCGTCGAATGTTTTTTTGAGACGCCTGAGCATTTCAAAAAAATTTTTGGGCGTTGCGTTGACCTGCTGGCGGCTGCCATGCGCGAATTTAGGCAGCACATGCGCGAAGAAACCCCAAGCAAACCACCACTCGCCGAAGCCTAAAGCTCGAGAATAACAGGGAGTATTTGTGAAAAAACTTTTGGTCGTTCTGGCATTTTTACTGGGGTTTGAAGCTCGAGCTGAAATTCTGCGCAGTGGGGACAGCATTCCCAATTTTTATGCCACCACCATGGACGGAAAAACGGTTGAGTACAACAGCGTGATCGGCAAGAACGTGTTCTTGTTTTTTTGGGCGGCTGATTGCGGTGATTGCTTGGACGAGATGGCGGCACTCAATTTGCTCAATACCAATTACAAAGACAAAGGTTTGCGCGTGATTGGCGTCAACGTGACCGACCCACCGAATATCATCCAGACGGTGATACAGCAAAAAGCCATCAATTTTGAAATCTGGTACACCAACCCAATTCGGGGCGATACCGACCTGAGCAAAAAACTCGAGGAATGGCAAGGTTTTGGGGATGATTTTGAACTGCCCTGGGCGTTTATCACCACCAAAGACGGCGTGATCAGGCGGTACGTGCAGTATTTTGATGAAACTTCGGTTGATCGTCTTGGAAAGATTATTTTTTCAACCGACCCTGTTGCCAAAGGCATCAAACCAGGCAACGAAATGCAAGATTTTAAATTGCGAACTTCTGAGGGCAAAGTGGTATCTTGGAGTGATTTTAAGGGCAAACCCGTGATCATCAATTTTTGGGGTTCATGGTGTCCGCCGTGCCGTGCGGAAATGCCAAAACTCAACGCCCTGTTCGACAAATACAAAGCCCAGGGATTAATTGTTTTGGGCATCAATTACGCCGAGACGCCAGATGTTGCCGAGAAATACTTGGCGGCAAATCCCATCAATTACGTCGTCTTGTACGGCTTAAATGACCCGATGCAAGAAACTCGAGCCTTGTTTAGCGCTTGGGGTGGTAGCGGCGTGCCTTGGAATTTGTTTGTGGGCAAAGACGGTAAAGTCTCGAGTTGGATTTTTGGGTATGGACCAGGTTCGGAAGTGGATATTGAGCAAAAGATTAAAGATATTTTGTAAACCAAAATTGCGCATGGTGGCTCGAGTTTGATACTCGAGCCACTTTTATGACCAATCGCTAATGCCCCAAAATTTGACTTAAAAACAACTTAGCCCGTTCCGATTTTGGGTTGTTGTAAAAGTCTTCGGGCGTGGCTTGTTCGATAATCTGCCCGTGGTCAAAAAACATGATTCGGTCTGCCACCTCCCTGGCAAAACCCATCTCATGGGTCACACAAACCATCGTCATGCCAGATTTTGCCAGTTCTTTCATGACCTCGAGCACTTCGGCAATCATTTCTGGGTCTAGCGCACTGGTCGGTTCGTCGAACAGCATGATCTTGGGTTTCATGGCGAGCGCCCGCGCGATGGCAACGCGTTGTTGCTGCCCGCCTGAAAGTTGCC
This sequence comes from Deinococcales bacterium, assembly GCA_031391225.1. Lineage (GTDB taxonomy): Bacteria > Deinococcota > Deinococci > Deinococcales > JAAFIG01 > JANXTZ01. The sequence goes on along the minus strand of JANMUC010000414.1, from coordinate 11,451 downwards.
CTGGAAATTTCTTGGCTTGTTCGGGAATACCCACGCGCTCGAGCAATTCCATCGCTATTTTTTCGGCTTCAGTTTTAATAATTTTTTTGACCCGAATCTGCCCTATCGTGATGTTCTCGAGCACCGACAAGTGCGGGAACAAATTAAAGCTTTGAAACACCATGCCAACATCGCGCCGTATCGAGTCAATGTTGCGCACGTCATTGGTCAGTTCGGTGTTGTCAATCAGAATTCGCCCTGATTGGTGTTCCTCTAAACGATTCAGACAGCGAATAAAAGTGCTTTTGCCCGAACCGCTCGGTCCGATCACGACCACGACCTCGCCTTGCTGGACACTCAGGCTGACATCTTTCAGGGCTTGAAACGTGCCGTAAAACTTGTTGAGGTGCTCGACCACAATTATCTTTGGAGCGTTCGAGAGGTCTTTTTTGGTCAAATTCATAGGTTCTCCTCTCGAGGTCTTAATTCGAGGTTTTCAGGCGTTGCTCGAGGTTTTTGGCGGCAAGGCTCATGGAATAGGTGAAGATAAAATAAATCACGCCCAGGGTGATTGGGATTTCCCTGGTCACGCCGAGCCAGTCCGGATTGTTGCGCACGGCTTCGCCAATGCCAACAAGGTCAGTTAAACCAATGATTTCGACCAGGCTGGTGTCTTTGAAAAGCGCGATAAACTGCCCGACAATGGTCGGAATGACCGCCCTCAAGCCTTGGGGCAAAACAATCAAAAAAAGTGTTTGTGTCGCGCTTAACCCTATCGCTCGAGCCGCCTCATCTTGACCACTGGGAACGCTTTGCAAGCCGCCACGCACGTTCTCTGCCATGTACGCCGCACTAAAGAGTGTCATGCCAATTATGGCTCGAGCGACCTTATCGAGTTGCGGAAAATCTGGCGGGAAGAAAAATGGCACGAACAATTGCGCCATGAAAAGTACGGCGATCAGCGGTACGCCGCGCACCACCTCGATAAAGACAATACAAAAACCGCTGACCACAGGCAGTTTTGAACGCCGCCCGATTGCCAGAAGTACGCCGAGCGGAAAGCTCGCCACGATGCTGACCACGCTGAGCAAGACCGTCAGCAGCAAACCTCCCCAGAGGCTCGAGGGAACTTCGCCGCGACCAAAATCAAAACCGATTAAAATTACACAGACAAAAAACAGAGCAGTCCATAAAAAGTAATGGATTCTGTTTTCGGTTCTGATGGCGCGACCAATAAAAACCCCAGCCACCAGTCCAGCACAGGCGACAGGCACGAGCGTTCCACTTGGGTTGCCAAACTGCCAGACCAAAGCCAGCAGCGATATTGCACCCAGCAAAACAAACGGCGCTCGAGGTAAAGGCTGTTCACGGGTACTTGTCCCCCAAGAGAATCCTGCCGCAAGGCTGATGGCAATCAGCGATGCCCAGATACGCCACAGTTCCTCGAGTGGGTACGGTCCGACCATCAACAGGCGGAAATTGGCTGGGATCACCGCCCAGCGGGCTTTGGTGAAGCTCCACTCGAGCAGGCTTTTGAAAAACAACCCGACAACAAGCACCACAACAATTGAAAGCACCGCGTTCCCGGGGGTACTGAAGAGGTTTTCCTTAAGCCAACGAACAGGATCGGTTTTTGTTTTCACCATTCAGATCACCTCGTTTTCAAACGCGTGGCGCGGTTGTACAAATTCACAAAACTCGAGATGGTCAGGCTGAGCACCAAATACACCAGCAGTGCGATCAGCATGGTTTGAAGGTTAAAACCAGATTGATTGCCAGCCGTGTTGAGGACATTAAACATGTCTGGGAAACCTATCGCGGTTGCCAGGCTCGAGTTTTTGGTCAGGTTGAGGTACTGATTGCCGAGCGGTGGGATGATCACCCGCAGGGCTTGGGGCAACACGATCAATTGCAGTGTTTGGGTGTAGCTCATGCCGATAGCCCTGGCTGCCTCCCATTGTCCTTTGTTGACGGCTTGAATGCCGGCGCGGACGGTTTCGGCAATAAAACTGGCGGTGTAGACCACCAAACCGATCAAGAGCGCCGCAAATTCTGGACTGAGTGACGCGCCACCAGCAATGCCAAAATTGGTGGTGCGCGGCAGGTCAAGCTCGAGCGGTTGCCCAAGAACAAAATAGCCTGACACCAGAACAATAAACAAAACCCCGATTGCGATCCAGCCTGCGGGTTCGTTGCTGCCCAGGTTGACGCGGCGACGCTCGAGAAACACGAAGGTTGCGATTGCCAAAATGATGGCGACAATCCAGACGGGCAAAAACGAAATCGAATCTGGCTTTTGAACCAACCAGGGCATAAAAAACCCTTGGTTGCTCAGGTATGCCCCGCCAAACTGTGCAGCCTCTTTGACTTTGGGCAGCGTCAGTACGCCTGCAAAATACCAAAAAATCAGTTGCACCAGTAACGGCGTATTGCGAAAGACCTCGACGTAAATCACTGCAATTCGGTTGACCAACCAATTGCTCGAGAGTCTGGCGACTCCAACCACCACGCCCAAAATCGTTGCCAGCACAATGCCCAGAATGCTGACCCGCAAGGTGTTGTACAAACCCACGGTGATGGCTTTTAAGTAGCTGTCCTCGCTCGAGAATGGCACACCGAAGGCGCTGCCCTCGGCGACTTGAAAACCTGCGGTACGTCCCAAGAATTCAAAACTGGTGGACAGGTTGCGGGTTTTGAGGTTGGTGTTGAGGTTTTGACCCAGAATCCAAATGGTGAGCGCCACGAGCAGCACAAAAACGACCTGGGCGATCACCGCCAAGACTTTGACATCGCGGTAAAACGGAACTCGAGTTGCCATATTGATTTGCGAATCGCTGGTCAACACTTGATCTCCTCTCGAGGTTGGAAAACTTGTTTGATTCTACGAAAAAAGCGCCGACAGGTGAGACTGTCGGCGCTCGAGTACTCAAATTTAACGAATTGGTGGGGCGTACAACAAGCCACCACTTTCATAATTGGCATTTAAACGGCGTGGAATGTTTAACTTGGTCTTTGGTCCAAGATTACGGTCATAAATTTCTTTGTAATTGCCGATGGCTTTGACCACATCGGCAGCAAAGTCTGCGGTCAAACCAAAGCCTTTGCCAGAGTTGCCTTCAACACCCAAGAAACGGCGAATGACAGGATCAGTGCTGGATTTAGCACCGTCAATGTTGCGGCTGCTCAGCTCAATTTCTTCGGCGTAAATGGTTGCCAAGACCGTCCAACGAACAACATCTGCCCACCTGGAATCATTTTGCCCAAAAAATGGTGCGAGTGGTTCTTTGGAAATCACTTCACCCAAAATGCGGTATGCCTCGGGTTTGGCGGCGGTGGCGCGACGTGCAGCCAAGCCGATCGAGTCGGTGGTCACGGCATCGCAGCGACCTTGGTCGAAAGCCGCCATGACTTTATCAAAATCGGCGTAAGTCACAACTTTAAATTGTTTTTTCTTGAGGCGACCATAATCGTTCATGTTTTGTTCAGTGGTCGTGCCTTGATTGGTGCAAATTGTTGCGCCGTCCAGGTCGGTGATGCGTTTGGCTGGGCTGTCAGATTTCACCATCACGCCCTGTCCGTCGTAAAAAACAACGGGTCCAAAGTCCACGCCCACTTCACCGTCACGGCTCGAGGTGTAGGTCGTGTTGCGGAAAACCACATCCACCTCGCCAGATTGAATTGCGGTAAAACGCGCGGCAGCCGTCAGCGGTACGTAATCAACTTTGCTGGCGTCACCAAAAACGGCGGCAGCCACTCCCTTACAAAAATCCACGTCAAAACCAGAGTATTTGCCGTTGGAATCAAGAAAACCAAAACCGGCGAGTTTATCGTTGACGCCACAAATCAACTTGCCGCGCTTTTTGACAACATCAAGCCTCGAGTTGCTCTGGGTTTGTGCCACGGTAATGGTGGCAATGCTTGCCGAGATTGCGGTCAGTGCCAATGCACCAATTGCGATTGTTTTCAGATTCATACTTCCTCCAGAAAGATTGTGTTTCGATAGCGAGTATTCAAGTTTTCATTCAAAAATACAAGTGTCCCGCTCTGTGGTCTCAACCCAATAGATTTAAAACCATCCAGTGCTGGTTCTCAGCAATTAACCTCTAAAGTCAGGTTTCAAAACATGTGCATGTCAAAACACTTGCTTTCAAAAGCCTCGGCATATACTGAACATGTGACCCTCGAGATGCCTCAAATCAAAATACAGCTTCCCAACACCAGCGTGATCACGATTGATGGACTGGCAGCCAGTGGCAAATCCAGCGTGGCTCAAGGCATTGCCCAAGCTTTGAACGTACCTTATGTCTCGAGCGGCTTGTTGTACCGCGCCGTGACTTACGCGGCATTAAGCCATCAAATCAAGCTCGAGCATGAATCTGCGATTTTGGCATTGCTTGAGCAAAACGATTTAAAACTGTTGCCAAAAAACGATGGCAACAGTGCATTTTGGAACGCTCAAAACATCACCGAACTTTGTCACTCGAGTTCGGTAGATGCGAACGTCAGTGTGGTTGCGCAACACCCAAACGTTCGAGCATGGGTGAACGCCATAATCAGGGCGCTACCAAAACCATTCGTTGCCGAAGGGCGCGACATGGGCGCAGTGGTGTTTACCGATGCCAGCGTAAAATTGTTCTTGACCGCCTCGAGCAGCGTCCGAGCCAAACGACGTACTTTAGAGCGCCCGGAGGAGTTTGAAAACATTAAACTCATGATTGATGCCAGGGACACCAAAGACGCAGTCAATTCTAAAGCGGCAACTGATGCGGTTATCATTGACACCGATAACTTGAATCTCGAGGAGGTGTTTGCTGCGAGATTAAACGCGATTGCAGCCAAAACGTGAACGACAAAAATCCTGATCTTTCCAACGCACCCAGGAATTTTGATTTCATCAAAAAATTTTGGTGGTATTACATTGGTTTTTTGGGTTTGAGCTTCGAGCATCCAGAGTACATTCCCTTGACTGGGGGCGCGATCATTGCCGCCAACCACGTGACTTTGATTGATCCCTTTGCCGTTGGGCAACCCACCCCGCGACGGGTGCATTTCATGAGCAAAGTCGAGAATTTTAATACGCCTTTACAACGCTGGTTTCAATATTCAGGCAATGCTTTTCCCGTGGATCGCGGCAAACCTGATATTAATGCGGTCAAAACCGCTTTGCGCATTTTGAAAGGCGGGCAGTTATTGGTGATTTTTCCGCAAGGCACACGAAACGGTCAAGCCGCAAAAGACGGCGTTGGTTTATTTGCCGCTCGAGCCAAAGTCCCTGTGATACCTGCTGGTATCATCCTCGAGCGCAACTGGTTTGGTGGCAGACGCTTTAGAATTCGTTACGGCGCACCGATCTTGCCCGAAGGCAACGCCGAGGAGATCACGTCCAAGGTCATGATGGAAATTGAGAACCTGATTGGCAAGCCTGGGTCGTTGACCAGCCATCATGAAAACGCAGCCATCGCTGAACACCTCTGAACTTAAACTCGAGTTTTGCTTTTGGAAAACCAACTTTATTTATGTTGTTCAAGCCAGACCTTTCCCAAACGTTTGATTCCCTCCTCGAGCATCAGTTGATCGCAAGCCGCAAAACTGAGACGAAAGAATGAACCTGGGGCTTCGGCTGGAAACCATGCCCTGCCAGCACTAATTTGCACGCCAGCATTCATGGCATTTTGGGCGAACAGAATTTCGTTCGTGCCAGCAGGAAGCTCGAGCCAAACGCTGAAACCGCCAGTTGGAACATGGGTCACTCGAGCTTGGGGGAAATACTGCGCCAAGGCTTTTAAGGTGGCATCCCTGCGTGCTCTGAGGCGGTCACGAAGGCGCTTGAGGTGCTTTTGCCAGCCAGAACTCGTGACCAGTTCCAGAGCCACCTCCTGAAGCTCGAGACTGACAAAAAGATCATCGACGGCTCGGGTGGTTCGCAATCGGTTCATAACCGCACCTTTGGCGACCACGGCGGCAACCCGTAGGCTGGGCGCGGCGCATTTAGAGAGGCTGCGAATGTAGACCACGCGCCCGTCGCCCTGGGCAAACATTGGCGGCAGCGCTGCCCCGTCCAGCGTCAGTTCGCGGGCGTAATCGTCCTCAATGATAAACGCGCCAGCTCTGGCTGCCACCTCCAGCACGGCGCGGCGGCGTTCTAAACCAAGGCTCGAGCCAGTCGGGTTGGCGTAAAGCGGCTGCAAGTACACCGCTCGAGCATTCGTGTTTTTGAAGGCAACCTCGAGCAGCTCTGGGCGAATGCCCTCATGATCGGTCGGCACTGGCACGGCGCGAATTCCCGCCGATTGCGCGACTGCCAATGCGCCAAAATAGGTCGGGCTTTCAAACAAAATTGCCTCGCCTGGCGGCACTATCGCCCTCATGGTGCTCGAGACGGCGGCTTGACCTCCTGGCACAATCAACACGTCATTCGCTCGAGCCTCACCGCCGACGGTTTGGGCGAACCATGCCCGCAGCGGCTCGAGTCCGTCCAGCGGCGCTCGCGCCCAAATGCCTGGTCGCCTGCCCGCGCGGGTCATGGCGGCAGCCAGCATTGCCAGCGGTTGCAGGCTCTCGTCGGGGTAACCGCTGCCGAGCGGAATGTTGAGGGCGCTCGTTGGACTCAGCAGGGTCTGAATCTCATCGCTGACAATCGTTCTTGCGCCCAAAGTCAAACTCTGCCAACTGAGGTCGCTCGAGTTGATGGCTTTGGGCGGCTCAATCTTAAACGTGCCGTGCCCTGGTTTGGTGACAATCAGTCCAGCTCTGACAAGATGCGTGATGGCGCGTTGAACCGTTACTGGGCTGGCTTTGTGGCGTTTGGTCAATTCTCGCACGCTGGGAACTTGCGTCCCTGGCAACAATCCCTCGAGTTCAGTTTGAATGCTAATCGCCAAGTGTTCGGACGCTCGGATCGGTTTGCGTATTTCGCTATGCATGGTGTTATCATAGAACATGAATAGCTTTGATAACGTTACCCTTCAAACTCGAGTAACACCCACCGCGTCGGGTGCATCATGAACCCGCAACTCGAGCAAGACTTACGCAATTTCTCGAGCTTGATGGAACGCACCTCGCTCGAGGCGCAGAAGATTTTGGCAGAGATCAATTCTCGAGCTGCGTTCAAAACTGCCGACACGTTCGAAGCTGACACTTTACCCGAAAACGGCTTGGGCGCTCGAGGTGCCTTGGAATTATTCCTCAAGAAGTACGCGAATCAAATGACGGGCAGCGCTGGAGCGCGGTATCTTGGTTTTGTCACTGGCGGCGCAACCCCCGCCAGTTTAATGGGTGACTGGCTGTGCAGTACCTTTGACAACAACGCCGCCGATCCTGTCTCGAGCATTACCCCGCAACTCGAGCGTGTGACTTTAGCCATGCTTCGGGATTTATTTGGTTTGTCAGACGCGCATTCTGGCGCTTTTGTTTCTGGCGCAACCATGTCGAGTTTTGTTGGTTTGGCGCAAGCCCGTCAATGGTTTGGACATCAACACGGTGTCAATATCGCGCAAGATGGGCTGTACAGTGCTCCAAAGCTCAAAGTTTTTTCTGCCACACCACACTCGAGTATCTTCAAAGCGCTTTCAATGCTCGGGATGGGGCGCGGCAACCTCGAGCTTGTGCCAACCCTGCCAGACCGTGAAGCCATTGATATCGCCGTACTCAAAACAGCACTCAAGCGTCATGACGCGCCGTGCGTTGTGGTGGCGAACGCGGGAACAGTCAATACCGTAGATTTTGATGATCTCGAGGCGATTCACGAACTCAAACAAGAATTCTCTTTCTGGCTGCATGTGGATGCCGCCTTCGGTGGTTTTGCCGCGACCAGCCCAGAATTCTCGAGTTTGGTGGCTGGCATGGATTTTGCCGACTCGATCACGATTGATGCCCACAAGTGGTTGAACGTGCCATACGACAGCGCCATGCAGTTTTCACGCCATCAAAACTTGCAACTCGAGGTTTTCCAGAACACGGGCGCGGCATACTTGGGCGCGATCAGTGACAACCCAGAGTTCGTACACCTGACCCCAGAAAACTCGAGGCGTTTTCGCGCCCTTCCCGCATGGTTCACGCTGTTGGCTTACGGACGCGAGGGTCACGCAGAGATTGTCAGCCGCAATATCCATCTGGCAATAGCCCTAGGTAAAAAGATTGAAAGCTCCAGCGACTTTCAATTGCTTGCGCCCGTGCGCATGAACGTGGTTTGCTTCACGTTGAAGAATCCCGATCAAACTGAAATCACGGCGTTACTCGAGCGAATCCGCGACGAGGGGGAAATTTTTCTCACCCCAACAAACTATAAAGGCACTCCCGCCATTCGTGCGGCGTTCTCCAACTGGCGCACCATGCCCGCCGACCTCGAGTTAATTTGGGAAAGTTTAACTCGAGCTGTTCAGTCATGACCAGAAACCATGATCTCGAGGGAACAATTTACGCATTGCTGGGAATTCTGATGTTCTCCATAACCCTGACCGCAACTCGAGTAATCGTACCTGTTTTGGGCGGCACTTTTGTCGGTTTGGGACGCGCCGTTCTCGCCGCAACTTTGGCAGCCATTGTCCTGATCTGGCGACGCGAAAAAATTCCCGAACGACGTTACTGGCGTTCAATCTGCATCACCGCGTTGGGTGTTGTGTTTGGTTTCCCGTTGCTATCCAGCCTGGCTTTAAAAACCGTTCCCGCCATTCATGCGGTGGTAATTATCGGCTTACTTCCAGCCATGACCGCCACCCTTGCCGTGATTCGCACCAAAGAACGCACCACTCCCCTTTTTTGGGTGGCGGTTGCGCTAGGCGTGGTTGGGATTCTGATTTTTGCGTTTATCGAGGGCGCTGGTGTGCCTCAACCCGCCGATGCACTGCTTTTCGGCGCTGGCTTGCTCGGGGCGGTTGGTTACGTCGAGGGCGGCATTCTGGCAAAAAAAATGGACGGTTGGCGCGTCATCAGTTGGGCGCTGATCTTCTCCGTACCATTTTTAATTCCGCCCGTGCTGCTCAACCTCCCCTCGAGCCTCCCAAGCGACCCATTAATCTGGATTAGTTTTATTTATGTTGGCGCAATCAGCATGTACCTGGGATTTTTTGCCTGGTACAAAGGTTTGGCATTGGCAGGCATTGCCCGCTCGAGCGCACTGCAAGTTTTACAACCAATATTCAGCATGGCTTGGGCAGTCTTGCTGTTGCGCGAGGCGCTGCACATTCAAACTGTTTTTGCCGCCATCGTCGTGATTGCCAGCGCAACCCTCTCGAGGTTTGCCCGCATGAAAGGAACATCATGAATCTAGAAGGGTTTTCGATTTCGACAGACAAGACAAAACTTGATCTGGAGATGATCTGTACATTCCTCTCAAGCGCTTACTGGGCAAATCAACGATCTCGAGCGACGATTCTAAAATCTCTCGAGAATTCTTTGTGCTTCGGCTTGTACCACCATAACAAACAAATAGGCATGGCGCGAGTCATCACTGATTACGCCACGTTTGCGTACTTGTGCGATGTGTTTGTGATCAAAGATTACCAAGGTCGAGGGATTGGAAAATTCTTGATGCAGACCGTACTCGAGTATCCAGATTTGACGAACCTCCGACGGTTTATGCTCGCCACCAAAGATGCGCATGGGTTGTATTCCCAGGTTGGATTTACCGGTTTGAATGCGCCAGATCGCTGGATGGAACGTTTTAATCAAAATGCTTGAAAATGGAGTTTTTGCTCAACTCAAGAAATTGACTGCACATTTACTCGAAAATTTTTAAGAATCCGAATGTTCACTTCTCGAGATTCAGCCGAAACCCCCTTCTCTCCGTCGGAGAGAAGGGTCGGGGATGAGAGGCGAAGCGCACTTGCTTGTTGGTTGGTTGGTTGGTTGGTTGACACATTATTCCTTTGCACTTAAAATCCCGTTGTCTCGAACACCGCGTTCCAGGCAACCCGAGTCCAAAGATTCACACTCGAGTTTTAGGAGGTGGTTATGGAACCCATTCCCAGTTCAGGGTCAGTGCCGTTATCTTGCACTTCGGGTGTTCATGCCGCGCTCCAAGCAAAATTTGTTTGAGTTCATCGTGATCTCCTGACCTGAATTCGCTCGAGCACGTCTTGTGCTCTTGTCCCTGTGCGTTGTCACCAAGCGTTCGGGTCTTGCTCCTTGCGGGCATCAGGAGGTGAAATCATGATTCTTGAAGGAACAATTCTTGAACCACTCGAGTTGCTCGAGGTTTTAAAAGAGGGTCGCCGCGACGAGTTTAAGGGTTTGTTGCGCACTCAACCAGAAACGGTGCTTGACGCGGCGTTCGAGGAAGCGACGCGTGACGAGCGCTTGGAATTTTTACGTTTAATGCCTGTCGAACGCGCGGCGAACACGTTTACCGACTTGTCGCTCGAGGATCAAACTGATTTCTTGCTCGACTTATCTTCCGACCGCATTCGGGTCATGGGTGCATTTTTTGGTCCAGACGAAATGGCGGATTTGCTGGGCGAGCTTGAATCGGACACGGACGCCAGAGCGTATTTGATCTCGAGTTTGCCACCAACCTTGGCGAAAAGTGCGCTCGAACTCGAGTTATACCCCGACGATGACGCGGGTGGCATGATGACGCCAGAGTTTGTTGCGGTGCGTGAGGGTTGGAGCGTCGGTCATGCGATTCAATTTTTGCGCCAAGCCGCAGACCACGCCGAAACTGTGCAGAATTTGTATTTGGTAAACGCGAACGGTCAGTTGAGCGGCATCATTCCGCTTCAGGCACTGATCACCGCACCTGCAATGGCGAAGGTCGAGGATTTGGCGCGGCTCGAGATCATTTTTGCCAAAACCGATACTGATCAACAGGAAGTCGCTCGGTTAATGCGCGATTACGATTTGGCAGTCATGCCTATTGTGGACGAATCCGGCATCTTGAAAGGTATTGTCACGATTGATGACGTGATTGACGTGCTCGAGGAGGAAGCCACCGAAGATATTTACAAAGGCGCGGCGATGGAAGGTTCAGAAATTGATTACCTTCGCACCAGCCCAGTTACGCTTTGGCGCAAACGTGTTTTGTGGTTGGCAGGCTTGTCAATCAGTGAGTTCTTGACGGTCAGCGTCAACGGCAGTTTTGCGGGTTTGGTCAAGGAGCACAGTATTTTGACGTTTTTCACGGCGGCACTGATTGGCACGGGTGGAAACACGGGTTCTCAATCGGCGGTGTTGGTGATTCGCGCCATTTCTCAAGGGCAAATTCGTGGTCGTGATGCGGTCAAAGTCTTGTTCAAAGAATTTAATACGGGCTTGCTGTTGGGCGTTACTCTGGCAGTTTTTGCTTTTGTTCGCGTCTGGTTGGTGTACTCAAAAGCGGGTTTGGGGGTTGCCATCGCAGTTAGTTTGGCAGTCCTGGCTATTGTTTTGGTGGCAAATATTGTGGGGGCGCTTCTGCCGATCGCATTTTATAAACTCAAGATCGATCCTGCCGTGACCTCGAGTCCGTTTTTGGCAACGGTGATGGACGCAACGGGT
>JANMUC010000412.1:0-6296 GCA_031391225.1 Deinococcales bacterium | reverse complement strand
CGAACTTGCTGACGAAGCCGCACATTACCTCGAGTTAATCAAAGCTTTGAAGCAACTGCCAGCGAACCACCCAGACCGTGACATTCTCGAGACTGCTTTGTATGGTTCTTTGGCACACCTCGAGGCGCATTCACGGGAGATGAATGAAACAATTCGGCTCGAGTTAGAGGATAAAGAATAAAGCTCGAGCAGAAAGAGGTGAATGATGTCAATCACAATTGAAATCGAAAAAAATAATTTAGGCGCAATCAGCTTGCCTCTGACGGCGCTTGATAGTTCTGACACTCGAGAGTTCAAGATTAAAGTTGTTGGTGATGAACTGATTATTTATCCTGCACACCTCAAATTTTATGAAGTTGCCACACCACAACAACGCGCCAATTTGTTGCTCGAACGTTTATCTCACGAAAAACCTGATCCAAATGCGCCACAAATTCCAGACGAAGCTTTCCGCCGCGAGAATATCTACGAATGAATATTTTTCTTGATACCAACATTTTTCTTCGACTGACTGACATAAACTCGAGTCAGCATCAACTTGTCACAAAAGCTGTTGCACAAGTTCTGGCTCGAGGTGACGAACTTTGTTTCGCGCCTCAGTCAATGATTGAATTTTGGGCAGTGGCAACCAGACCGTTAGAAGCAAATGGTTTGGCTTTGAGCCTAGAAGCTGTTGAAGAAAAAGTTCGAGAATTTAGTGATGAATACAAAATGCTCGAGGAAAACTCAAGCATATTTTCCAATTGGCTCGAGTTGGTAAAACGATATGCAGTTCAAGGTAAACAAGTCCATGACACGCGATTGGTTGCATTCATGATTACCCATAATATCGAGCATATTCTGACAATTAACACCACAGATTTCAAACGATTTACAGAAATAACAGCAGTGCATCCGCTCGAGGTAAACGCATGAACATCTCGAGCATCCACCCAGCCTTTTTGAGACTCTCGAGACTGGCGAGTAGGGTGCGCCGTGCGCACCGGTTTATGGGGGATGGCTGTGGTGCGCGGGGCGCGGGGCGCACCCTACAAATTATTGAATTTGGACAAGTTAAGGAGATGTTATGCAAATCAAAGTTACTTTAGAAGATGGTTCTCAAATAATTTGTGCCGTGAACTCATTCATCCGAGACGAATCTAAATCTTTTGAATGGGTGGGGAGAGAAAAAAATGTTGAAGAAGTATTAAAAGACATAATAAAAGATGGCGCTTTTACTGCGGACGGAAAAACCTATCCTGCAAGTCGTATAAAATATCTTGAAAAATACGTTAAAGAGTATTAGCAAAGTAACTTAAAAAAAATATGGAAATGCAAAGTTTTGTGAAAAAAAATTAATTGAATGATATTACATCAAGAATAGCCACTAACATCTTCGTTAGGAGTATCTGAATGCCTAAAGTAATCGTCAATGATCGTGAAATTGAAGTCGCCAACGGCACATCCGCTTTGGATGCGCTCTTCCATGCGGGGTTTGATGTCCCGTACTTCTGCTCGAACGAGTACTTGTCACCCGTCGGCGCGTGTCGCATGTGCTTGGTCGAGGCGGGCAGCCCTCGCAAGAACCCTGATGGCTCGTGGATCATGGATGAGGCGACGGGTCAACCGAAGTTGTTCTTTTTCCCTGGCACGGTTGCCAGTTGCACCTTGGCGATTTCTGAGGGCATGGTCATCAAGACCACCTCCGCGCCTGCGGTCAAAGCCCAGGCGGGCATGATGGAGTTCACGCTCATCAACCATCCGCTCGATTGCCCAACTTGCGACAAGGGCGGCGCGTGCGAGTTGCAAGATCGTGCTTACGAGTACGGTTACGGCGAGGCGCGTTTCGAGTTCACCCGCCGTCATGCCGACAAGCACCATGCGCTGTCAGATTTTATTGTGCTCGACAAGGAACGCTGCATTCACTGCAAGCGTTGTGTGCGTTATTTCGAGGAAATTCCTGGCGAGGAAAAACTGGATTTCATCGAACGCGGCGGTCACACTTACATTGACAGCATGGAATCCGAGGATTTGGCGGGTCGCAACCTCGGCAATTTTAGCGGCAACATTGGCGATATCTGCCCTGTGGGGGCGCTGCTGGACAACGTGGCGCGTTTCAAGGGTCGCAACTGGGAATATGACCGCACGCAAACCACTGCCATGAACAATGCCGACGGCGCGAGCATCTGGGTGGACGCAAGAACGGGGCGCATCGAACGGATTCGGGCGGGCAACAACTCGAGCGTCAACGAAATTTGGATCAACGATGCCACGCGGTACGGTCATGAGTGGGTGGATGCTGACTCGAGACTGAAAACGCCGCTCATCCGCAAAAATGGCAAACTCGAGCCAGCGACTTGGGATGAGGCTGTTGCGGCAATCAAAGCTGGACTGATCAGCACCGACAAGTCAAAACTCGGCGTGTACTCGAGTGCTGACATCACGCTCGAGGAGGGCGTGGCACTCGAGAAATTCGCGGCGGCACTCGGCACAATCAACGTAGATCACTTCCCGCGTTTGAACGCGGCACTCTCGAGCGTTAACCGCCCAACCTTGGACGAGGTGGCTCGAGCCGATGCAGTGATTGTGATTGGTGCGGATTTGTACGAGGAATCTGGCACGACGTACCTCCGCATCGAGGAAATGCTGAAGGGTGTCGTCAGTGACTTGAAGTACAACCACGGCACGGCGCTGGCAGATTTGCGCTTGAAAGAACGCATGGATCGCAAGCGCAACAAACTGGCGGTGTTCGCGCCAATTCGGGTCAAGCAAATGGAACACGCTGGTATTAGTGACGTTTATGCTGTTGGTGGCGAACTCGAGCTTCTGAAACAACTTCTTGCAAGCAAATCAAACTCGAATACCGAAACCACGCCTGCCATCTCGAGCGCGGCAAAACTCTTGGCTGGCGCAAAAAACCCTGTGATTGTGCTCGGTTCGTTCGCACTCTCGAGTGACGCGGCAAGTGTGCTGACTGCGGCGGCAAAATTTGGCGCAAAAATTCTGCCAATTCCTGCGGCAGCAAATGGCGCTGGACTCGAGTTTTTGAATTTAACCCCAGGTCAGAACGGACGGACGTATGGGCAGTTTGAAGGTTTAAAAACCGCGTTTATTTCAGGCTTCGCGGCAGACCGTCCTAAAGACCTCGAGTTTCTGGTGGTTCACACCACGCAACTTGTCGGTGCGGCACTTAAAGCCGATGTCGTGCTGCCACAATCCAGCAACTTTGAAAAACGCGGTACAACCGTCAACCTCGAGGGACGCTTCTTGCCAGTGCAACAAGCTGCCGTCAACGGTGGCGAAAGCATGGATTTGATTGGGGCAATTTCCGCCCTCGCAGATGCGCTTGACATTAAGCTCGAGATTCGCGGTACTCGCAGCGCCCAACGCGAACTGAATACCCGTTTTGGACTGGATTTTGAAAACATTCCACTCGAGGGTGTGTTCCCAAGCAAGAAGCCAGCCGTCAAAGCCGCCACAACCTTGCGTGTTGGTGGGGGAGATGTGCTGCTGACCCCGCGCATGTGGCAAGAAAGAATGCTGACGGGCAGCGCCAGGGTTCGGGAATCAATCGGCTTAGATAACTTGATGCTCTCGAGCAACGATGCCAGCAAATTTGGTGTGCGTGACAATGAAAAACTCGAGGTGAATATCAACGGACGAAACCGTATCGTGATCGCTCGAGTTTCCAATACTGCCACTGTTCCAAATCTTCCCGCGCTCGAGGGTGATGTGGTCGGCTCGAGTGCCGTTTTAAAAGTGGCGATGGCAGCAAGTGGTGATGATTGATGAAAAAATTTATTGGAATTGGTGCTTTACTTTTGCTGCTGTCAGCTTGCGCTCCGGGTTTTGGCACAGGTGAAAGTTGGGCAAGGGCTATTTTTGCGCCATCAAATTCAACAATTAAAAGTGCTTGCAATGCAAAGATGGATTTAGCTGGAAAATCCGATTTTGAAACCAGTGTTGGACATATTGTACTTTCCTCAAATGGGCATTCGATACGATTTGTTTCTTCACCAGCGCAAGCAGCTATTTTTTGTGGGATTCTCGGTGGACTTGTTGCAAATGGTAATCGGGATTCGTTTTTTAATACTTCGTTTTATGAATCTTACCGAGACAATGCCCATGCTTTTGTGGTGGTGAATAGTGATGACGTTGATATTAAAACCGCTAGCCTTTCCATCAATCTCGAGGATGAAACTGGTGCAAGTCTTGCCGTGGTCAAAGCCCCAGATGTAGAAGGTGTTTTGCCAGGTGCGCGTTTTGATTTTGACCACGCATCATTTGCTCGAGAGCCACAACTCGATAAGGTTGCATCATTCACGATCCTTGTGAATCGAGGAAACAGCAGTGAAAGTTACAAAGTGACGCAACAAATGTATTCTGCATTGACGCAAACAAAGGACAAGTGATGAAGATCAAAAATCATAAAGGGGTAAAAAATGCTATCTGATATCCTGATTACGCTTCTGAAAGCCGTCCTGGTTGTTCTGGGCTTGCTGACCACGTTTGCTTACATGACCCTGATCGAACGTCGTCTGCTGGCACGATTCCAGATTCGTGCTGGTCCAAATCGCGTTGGTCCACTTGGGCTGGCGCAACCCATTGCAGACGCAATCAAATCGATTTTTAAAGAAGATTTGGTCGTCACTGCCGCCGATAAAATTATCTTCTGGCTTGCGCCGTTTATTGCCATCACCATGGCACTTTCGGCGTTCGGCGCAATTCCAGCAGGTCCAGCCGGATCACTGTTTGGGCAAGACCCGTGGATTTTTAACCTCGACATTGGTTTGCTGTTCATTCTGGCAACCACCAGCATGGGCGTGTACGGTATTTTCCTGGCGGGTTGGTCTTCGGGCAGCAAATACCCGCTCTTTGGTGGCTTACGCTCGAGCGCTCAAATTATTTCTTACGAACTCGGGCAGGGACTTAGCGTGCTTGGGCTATTGATTCTGACAGGCACAATGAATCTGGTCAGCATTGTCAACTGGCAAGCCGAAAACGGCATTCTGATCTTGTTCCAAGGCGTGGCATTCGTCACCTTCGTCATCTCGAGTTTTGCCGAAACAAACCGCACACCGTTTGATCTTCCCGAAGCCGAACAAGAACTGGTCGCGGGGTACTTGACCGAATACTCGAGCATCAAATGGGCGTTGTTTCAAATGGCGGAATACGTCAACATGATTACCGCCAGCGCCGTGATTAGCACCTTGTTCATGGGTGGTTTTAAAGGTCCTGCTTTCTTGGGCGAAACCATTGCGAACATTCCGTTCATTTGGTTGTTCGCCAAAATTGCGTTGTGGTTGTTTATTTTCATCTGGGTTCGCGCCACACTGCCCCGCATGAGGTACGACAAACTCCAACAATTCGGCTGGAAATTCTTGTTCCCCGTTGCGCTCGTCAACACCCTGGCAACCGCCGCGTTCAAAGCTTTTCTTCCAAACGCTAGCCTCTGGTACTTGGGTGGTTTCAGTGTGATTGTCGTGATTGCCATGATTGTGTTTTCGGGTTCTCGAGATTGGCAGAAGGTTGAAGTGAAAACTCGAGCGGTGGCTGGGGATTGAGTAGAATAGGGTTTGGAGGTGCGTTATGAGTGTTGAGCAAATGATTGAGGAGATTCAAGATTTTTCCAAAGAAGAACTTGATGAGTTATTGGCTGCCCTGCGAAAAACTCGCCTAACGAGATTAAGTCACAAAGCAGCAGAACGTTGGGTAGGTCAGAAGTTTGATTTGCGTGTTTCTCCTGATTTTCCAGAACCCCCAAACCCATTCCAAGAATTGGTGCAAAGTCTAAAAGTATGAGTTATGTCAAGTTCCCGTATCAACAAGTTACGACAACCTTGAGTATGCCACTCGTTTGGGTGCGTTTACAGTTTTCGAGTATTCCTGTTGATACTTGGGTGTTGGCGGATACAGGTGCGGAAGTGAATGTTCTTCCGTATAGTGTTGGATTACGTTTGGGTTTGAAGTGGGATGATTTTATTGAAGGTCCAGAAATTGGTGGAAATGCCAGTGGTGCAACTCGAACGGTTGTCCTAGATGTGAGTATTGGTTCGTTTCTTGAAGTTCCAATGACATTTTGCTGGCTTGACAATGATCGTGTTCGGATTTTGTTTGGACATCAAGATTTTTTCGAGAAGTTCGTAGCGTACTTTGATTCAAAGAACAAAGAATTTGCGCTTTTTAGAAATGTAGAACCTGAAACGACTAAGATTTAGTGGACATCAAGTTCCGAGACATGAAAGCAGAAAATGTCCAAATACAAAACCTACACCGCCGAATTCAAATGCGAAGCCATTGCACTCGCTCAAACTGAA
>JANMUC010000409.1:0-7471 GCA_031391225.1 Deinococcales bacterium | reverse complement strand
TTCAGTTTGAGCGAGTGCAATGGCTTCGCATTTGAATTCGGCGGTGTAGGTTTTGTATTTGGACATTTTCTGCTTTCATGTCTCGGAACTTGATGTCCACTAAATCTTAGTCGTTTCAGTTGGTGTTTTGTCATCAAGCTCGAGTGTTAGCTCAAATGGTTTCTCGAACGGCACACGAAATTGCAATTGGGTTTGAATGCTCGGTTGACTGCTTGCCGTGATCTCGCCACCGTGGGCGTTGATGATGGCTTTGCTGACGTACAATGAAAGTCCAATGCCTTCGAGGTTGTAACCGTCGTCCACGGTTTGCAATCCCGAACTGGTGCGTTCAAACAAGTGTGCCAATTGATAGCCGCTCATGCCAACACCGCTGTCAGTCACGCTAACCAATAGTTTTCCAGCTTCAACGCTGGTGGTCACCACAATTCGACCGTTTTTAGCGGTAAATCGCAAGGCATTCGAGAGCAGGTTTGCCAGCACCAACTCGAGGCGCATGGCGTCCACGTTCATGATTGGCAAGGTCGCCAGATGAACGTCCATCATGATGCCTTGCTCGTCGGCGCGTTGGACAAATCGCTCGAGCATGGCTTCAAAATTGGGACGGGTTGGTTTGCAGTTGATCTCGAACAACCCAGCCTCGAGTTTGGAGGCGTCCATCAGGTTTTGCACGGTCTGCTCGAGGTTTTTCGAGGCGTTGTAGGTTGTGGTTAAAAATTCGTATTGATCGTCGGTCAGCTCCCCAGCGCCACCAGAAATTAACAGGCTGGTAAAGCCCTGAATGCTGGTTAACGGGGTTTTGAGTTCGTGTGAGACGCGGCTCAACAACTCTGCTTTGGTGCGTTCAATCGCGCCGAAGCGTTCCAGGTCGCGCAAGACCAAAACCGTGCGGTTTTCTTGACGGCTGATAGTCACTTGCAAATGCGTGTTGTTGATGACCAAATCCGAATGCCCAGGCTCGAGGGTTGCGCGTAACTGGGTGGGTAAATCCTGAACCCTAAAATCTTTGGGCAGTCCCAACCAGGCTCGAGCCACCGCGTTGGCTTGGGCTTGGTCAGCTTCGAGCAGCACGATGCCCTCACTCAGGTGTTCGATGGTTGTTTCCAACCTGGCGCGTTCACCCTCGAGCGATTCGAGCAGTTGGGTGTTTTCGGATTTGAGTTTTAACTCGCGCTCGAGACGTTGTTCGGCAAGTTGACGGGCTTGTTGCTCGCTCTGGTACATGCGGGTGTTCGAGACGGCGAGCGAACTGGCGCGGACGTAATCGGTCAGGCTTGCCACGTCGTGGCGGCGTCCCTGATACTCGAGTTCGAGCACGCCAAAAGCGGCAAAATGTTCGCACGAGAGGCACGTGTTGAAGCGTTCGGACTTGTTGATTTTTGGCGTCAACTTGCATTTGTTTTCTGGCTCGAGCCAGCAGCGTGCGTTCGAGCCTGCTTTGGTGGCGGCGAGAATCGGCAGGACGATCACGCCTGGAACTTCCATGCCCTCAGGTGGGGCAAACAAGGCTTCGCGCATTAAGGCAATTCGTTCTGGACTGCTCGAGGTTTCGCCAGAGGGTGCTCGCATTTCACGTGATACTGCATCAAGCAGGTGCATTCTGGCTTTGCTGTATCCGAGGTTTTCGGTCAAGGCGTTGGTGATTCGGTCCAGCACCACCGGCAAACTGGTTTCGTGGATTAATGCGCGGTTAAAGTCCGAGAGCGCCTTGGCAGCCTGCGTGGCTTCAATGACTTGCTTTTGGGTCGATGACCTGGAATATGCCAGCAAGGTCGCAAGCAACAATGCCAAAATCAAGGCAATCACCCCAAACAAGATGGTATTTTCACCCATGAGCGTTGCTGCTTTCAAGTTGAAATTGAAGTAATTCAGTCACTGTTGAGTCCTTACTCGAGGCAGAATAACCCCGACTCGCTTTAGCTTAGGACAGCAACTCTGACAGAATTCTGACGCGGCTCATGAGGATTATGAAGCTCGAGCTTTTACGTTCTCAACGGCATTTGTTACTGGCTCCAAAACTGCCGAGTTCTTTGCCATTCAAAAACGGTATTTTGCGATCCAGATGGCTCAGCAAATGCAGTTCTACGGTCTGGTCGTCTTTAAACAAGATCAGCGCCACACCGTTCCCCACGATCAAGATTTTCCAACGTCCACTCGAGCCATCCTGATTTTGACTTGCGCCACCCGCCGAACCCGTCGTGTCGCCACCGTTTGGCAATTGCACGTTAAAGGCACTTTCGCTGCTGCCCTCAAAAAAATAACGTCCGTTGCTGCACAAATCCCATTGGCGTTTGGATTCACTCGAGAAACTGCCCGTGTTGCTGGTGCTGCCACTGTATTCATGGGCAAACAAATACTTGGCAGAGAATCCCGTCCGAATGGTCTTGAGCGTGTTGTTCAAACTGGCGCTCGAGAACTTGCCGGCGTTCGCCATTGCCAGTGCCAGTTTCTCGAGGTCTGCGTTGCTGGCACTACCGATCACTTGAAAACTCAAGCCATTGCCCTGCCCAAGCACCGACACGCCCACGGCACTGTACGCGTTG
This sequence comes from Deinococcales bacterium, assembly GCA_031391225.1. Taxonomy (GTDB): domain Bacteria; phylum Deinococcota; class Deinococci; order Deinococcales; family JAAFIG01; genus JANXTZ01. The sequence continues at coordinate 4,931 of JANMUC010000409.1, read as the reverse complement.
CTCGAGTAATGAAACAGCACGCGGTTGGTATTGCCGCTTCCGCTGTCGGTTGGACTGAAACTGAGTTTTCCATAATCAATCGGTTTTGACATCAAAGCGTAAACGTCGTTGATGGTTGCGCCAACAAATGGAAAAATCAAAATGTTGACTCCGCTTGCATCGGTGCGCCCATTGCCCAGCACTGTAATGCCTTGGCTTGTACCACCTTTAAAACCTTGCGGCACGACAAATGACACCCCGTGCTGGCTCGAGTTGACCCGCGTTCCCGCCTTGTACTGGGCTTGTTCGCGCAGTTCGGCTTTGCTGGATTCCGTGAGGCTCGAGCTTGGGGTTGGTGCTGGAGCGCTGACGGGTGGCTTGATATTTGTATTCGGATTTTGGACTGCTTGACGACTCAGCACGTACGTTTTGCCGTTTAGCAACACCGTCATGCTGTTTTGCTTGACTCGAGCCTCGAACAAATACGTGCTGCCTTTTGCCACAAACTGCCCGCGCAAAACGCCATTGCCACCCTGACCCGTCATAGCGTATTTTTGCTTGCCCAGCGTAATCGCGCCCTTGTAATTGCCATTTGCGCCCAAAACCTCGAGCGTCATGTCTTTGCCAATAAACCGTCCGAGCAATGGGTCTGGCAGGTTTGGGTTGGGTATGACGGTGTTATTTGGGTTTGGGTTGCTCGAGCTTGAAGTGCTGCGGCTAAATTGAAAAGTCTGCGCGGTGCTTTGATTGGCTTCGCCCGTGTTTGGATCAATTTCGGCAATCATCAACGTTAGGGTATTGCTCAAAAGGGACAGTTGAAACACGGCTTGCTCCGTCTGGTTACCGATAGTTCCCTCGGCACTGACGCCGTTTGAATCCCCCTCGAGTTGCAAGGTCACGCCGTTGCCAGTCAAAGTCCCCTGGATTTGCCCATCCTTTTCTTGCAAGACCAGCGTCAGCACCGAACCATTTTGCAATTTTGAAGTCCAAGTCCCACTTAAGCTTTGCGCGATGGCAACCCCCAAAATCAGCGCCGTTAAAACCAGCAACCAGTGCTTCATCTTGCCTCCTTGAATGCCTCAAGGATAGCGGTAAATTTCAAAAATAGATTTGATCTGCGCTTACACCTCGAGCCAGTGCGCCCCGCGAGACTCGAGCTTCAGAATTCTCTCGAGTAAAACCGGTCCAAATTTGATCAGGTGTGACAAGAAACTGACGTAGCGTTCTTGAGGCTCATGGTTGGGCAGCAAGTGTTTCTCGAGTCGCAAAAACTGATTTTGCAGGTCCGTATCGGCTCGAACGTAAGCGGCTGCCAGTTTGCGCGGCAAGTTGTTCTCGATTTGAAAACGCACGGTGGCTTTAGAGCGCCAAATATTCTTGGCAAAACCTGGTTCGAATGCCAGTAATTCGGCTTCCATGCGTTCAAATGCTGCCATGATGTTCGCCATTTCGCTTTGAAGGCTCGAGTTGGCTTTTGTTTGGGCAAACAGTTTTTGCTTTAAGAATTCAGTCCCACTTTTTTGGTACTCGGCGGCACTTAAACCGTACTTCTCAAGGATGCGTTTGATTGGCGACTCGAGAATCGTGATCGTCATGCGAGGATGCAGCAAGGGCTGTTTGACGCCGTGAAGTTCGTAGACGCCGTTCAACTCGAGGTGATACGCCAGCTCGCCAGGTCCAAGCACGTTGATCGAGTTCGGCAGCACGGCATCTTGAAGCGTCGGGCGCAAACCTGCGGCGGGCGTGATGCGGGCTGGGTCTTGCTCGAGGATGGCTTCGAGTTGGGCGCAAGAATAATGGCGGTCAGCCGTAAACTGCGAACCATCAAACTTGAGTAATCGGCGCAGACCATCATCGCCCTCGAGAAACAAATTGGTCGATCCTTCCGCACGTCGAAGTTGCGGATTAAACCCAAGTCCCTCGAGTTTTTTGGCGGCAGCTTCAATGGCTTGACTGGAAGCCAGCGGCGCAGAAAGCTCAGCTTTGATTTGGGCTTTAAAAAGCGGTGCAAGGTTCGCATCCATCGGGTCAAAGACCACCAAGCCCTGATTACCCAGCAATTGCAACAAAATCCCTGCAAACCAGTCCGCAAAATTGCTCGAGGCTTCAAACGCTGCCTTCACTTCTCCAGCAATCCAATTTTTAAACTCGAGCGTCGCCGGAATCTCGTTCAGAAACGCCAGCGTTTGAGTTAACCATTCGTCTTGAAGCTGAATCCGAGCGATTGCCTGATTTTGCGGTAAATCCAACTCGAGGGTGCGAAGTTCTTCGTCCAACCCCAAAAAGTGCGTGCTGGCAACCTCATGAACATCATGGTCTTGACTCGCCACCCAAAAGACCGGAATTACAGGACGGTCTTCAGTATCCAGTTCCCTTGCCAGCAAAATCGCATTTACGGCTTTAGAAATCGTGTAGGCAGGACCCAGCAACAACCCCGCCTGCTGCCCCGTCATGACCACCCTCGAGTTGGCATGCGCGATCCGCTTGGCGTTACTCAAGCTCGCTTTGGGCGCACCCAGCCTTGTCAAATACAAACGGATACATCGCTCGAGTTCGTCACGGTCAACGGTGCTCTCAGTCTCGAGCGCCGCGCTGGTATCGTCTGCCGCAAGTCGGTGAAAGTCTTTTAACGCACTGTTTTGAAACGCCTCAAGCCAAGATTTTGGCACGGTTTGGACGGGATTGATGAACGTCAGCTTGGGCATGATGGCGAGATTCTACGGTTTAAAGCCCAATCACAGCGTTTCCAGCACTACTATCGCTCGAGCGAGTCACCTCAAATTGCGTAACAACACCTTCAAAACTCCGAACCCAACAACGCAACGATTATTTAGAAGTCCTGGGGACATGCTAGACTTTCGCACAGTTGAGTTCGCCATCCAGGATTAAATTTATGACTGCTTATTTTCATCAACCCACCCCCAACCATCCTCCTCGAGATTTAAGGAACAAGATGCACCTGAAAGTAGATTTGATCCCAAGAGGTCCATACCAAGGCGTTGTGATTGTTGTAGACGTACTCCGCGCCACGACCACCACGCCTTTGTTATTTGAAAAAGGTTTAACCGAACTTTTCATCACCGCCAGTCTGCGGGCTGCCAGAGAATACGCCGCCCAAGGACAGCACTTGCTGCTCGGCGAACGTGATGGTTTGCCGCCTGAGGGTTTCAATTACGGTGCCAGCCCCGCCGACCTGGCAAAATTTGATTTTAGCGGCAAAACCGCCGTCATGACCACCCAAAACGGACCCAAAACCCTGCCCGTCGTCGCCAGCGCCCACACGGTCTTGTTTGGCTCGTTTTACAACGCCCAAGCCGTATCAGACGCAGCCCTCGAGATTGCCCTAGAAAGCAACCTTGAAGAAATCGCCATCGTTTGCGCGGGTCAGGAAGGACTCGAGGGACTCGACGACACCCTGACCGCTGGTTTCTTGGCAAAACGCATTGAACGCAATTTTAACGCCAAAAACATTGGCAAACTCGAGCATCAACACGCCTCACAACTGGCAGTGCATTTGCTTCGCGCCTTCCCAGACCCACAAGAGGCGCTGGTCTTAAGCGCACCAGGGCAATTGCTGCAAAAACTCAATCTTCACGAAGACATTGCTTTCTCAAGCCTGATTTCGCAGACAAACGCTGTGCCTGTCTTGCGTGAAATCATTCCTTGGCAACCAAGTGCGATTTACCGCTTTGAGAATTTAAACCCTTAAAGCGTTATCTCGAGTGTAAAACGGTAGGCTGCGCTTCTTGACCCTTACTACAGCACCTTCTTGCTCGTAAGACAGCACCTCACGGGCTACTCGCGCTCACGGGCTTGGGTCGCCTCGGGCACCAATAGCGTGTGATTGACGGTGCGCACGGCGCACCCTACACCTCAAGTTGAATTTTTTTAGGATACTGGTTTATTTTGCAAGGTTGTAAGCTTGCTCGAGCCAGCCCAGCAGTTGGGCATCAATTTCTTTGGCATTGGCAATGCGCACCCGGTGCGTGACCATGTTGTTCCAACTGCCTGATGCCTCCAAACGACCTTCGGGTTCAAACCCTTTGATTTTAAGACCAACATCAAGCCGTTCGGCGCTCGAGGGTTGGACAATCGCCATTTTCTTTTTGCCGACCAAAATATTGACGTACGTTTCGTTTGCCACGGCTTCAATGCCCGTACCAAATTCTTCAATCCATCCTCGAGATCAATGTTTTTACAGGCTCGAGCCAGACTGCTTTTTTGCCTGCGCACAGCTTCTCGAGCTTTTCGTCTCCGCTGGCGGCTCGAGATTCGGATTTTAAGAGCACGTTCACGATCGCGTTCGCGTGCCCGTGTCCGAGTTCAAAATCGTTTTTAAGCCATGCGACCAGTTCGCTGTGTTTGGTTAAACCTTTTGCGCTGGCAAGTTTGGCAAAATCTGCTGGTGTTTTGCCCGTTTTAGCTTTGACGGTGTCTAAATACGCTTGGAATGACATTTTCTCTCCTTATGGATTCAATAATAACCGAACCAAATCTGAGGCTCGAGTGCCGTGAAATCCCATAGTAAACTCAAATCATGCCTGAACGAATCAACATCCTTAAACTTCCCCTCGACTTGGTCGATCTGCCCGCCACGCTCGAGATTCTGCGCGAATGGCTCAAAGACCCAACTTCTAAACGCACCGTAATTACCTTAAACCCAGAAATTTGTGTTCAAGCCGAAACCGATCCCAAATTGCGCGAAGCCATTCTGGGCGTGGATTTGAGCACGCCTGACGGGGTTGGAATGCTCTGGGCGGCAAAACGCTCGGGCAAGACCATAGCGGGTCGTGCGACAGGTGTGGACATCGTGCAAGACCTGATGAAACTCGAGGGACAGAACCTGCGGGTGTATTTTCTGGGCGCAAAACCAGGCGTGGCAGAAGTTGCTGCCAAGAATTGTGCAGCAAAGTACGGGATTCAAATTGCTGGCGTGCAAGACGGGTATTTCA
>JANMUC010000404.1:0-2038 GCA_031391225.1 Deinococcales bacterium | reverse complement strand
CAAAACACAACTTTCGTTTCACAATAATTGAATGCTTGTTGAGATTCTCTCGAGACTCCTGAGAAAAAGCCGTGTTTCACACATTTGCACTGGGTCAAGCCACACAGTTGCAATTCTTGGGTTTTTTCGTAAGAATCTACTATGCCCTTTCAACGATCAAGCGGTATTTTGCTCCATCCCACTTCTTTTCCTGGACGGTTTGGAATCGGTTCACTCGGTAATGAGGCTTACAATTGGCTCGATTGGCTAGCGAACGCCGGACAGAAACTCTGGCAGATTTTACCGCTCGGACACACGGGTTACGGCGACAGCCCGTACCAAAGTTTCGGGGCGTTTGCGGGCAATCCACTTTTAATCTCGCTCGAGAAACTGAGCGAACAAAATTTGCTCGAAGCCAGCAGCTTGGAGAATCCACCAAATTTTAGCCCAGACCTGGTTGATTACGGCTGGATTTACGTCTGGAAATGGCAAAAACTCCGCGAGGCACACACACGTTTTAAAACCCACGCCAGCGCCGCCCAAGGTGCGGATTACCAAAAATTTCGTGCCGACAACGCCTCCTGGCTCGAGGATTACGCGTTGTTCATGGCGTGCAAAGACGCGCACGGCGGCAAACCCTGGACGGACTGGCAGATCAAACTGGTTCACCGCGACCCTGCCACGCTCGAGAAAAACCGTATTGAACTGGCGGACAGCCTGGACTTGTACGCGTTCACGCAATGGGCTTTTTTCAGCCAGTGGTCAGCAGTTCGCGCTTACGCGCATTCCAAAAACATTCAGATTGTTGGTGACATCCCAATTTTTGTCGCGCACGACTCGTCAGACGTTTGGGCAAACCAGCATTTGTTCATGCTCGAGCCTGACGGTTCACCCGAGGTTGTGGCGGGCGTGCCACCAGATTATTTTTCAGCCACCGGGCAGTTGTGGGGCAACCCGCATTACCGCTGGGATGTCATGGCAAAAGACGGTTTTGCCTGGTGGTTGCAACGTTTTTCTGAAACCTTTAAGCAGGTGGACATTGTGCGGGTCGATCACTTTCGGGGTTTCGATGCCTACTGGGAAGTCCCTGGCAAAGCCGAGAATGCGATTGTTGGACGTTGGGTTCAAGCCCCAGGTCACGCACTGTTTGAAGCCGTCCGCGCCAAATTTGGCAATCTTGCGATCATTGCCGAAGATTTGGGCGTGATCACCCCGGCGGTCGAAAAACTGCGCGACGATTTTAATTTGCCAGGCATGAAAATCTTGCAATTCGCCTTTTACGGCAACAACGACGACCCGTTCTTGCCGCACAATTACCAGCACAACTGCGTGGTCTACACAGGCACGCACGACAATGACACCACACTGGGCTGGTGGGAATCCGAACCCGAACTGGTCAAAAACAAGGTCCGCGAATACCTGCAAAGCGACGGCTCGAGCATCGTTTGGGATTTGATTATCGCCGCCTGGAAGTCTGACGCCGACATGGCACTGACCACCCTGCAAGACTTGCTCGAGCTGCCAACCATTGCCCGCATGAATCTGCCGGGCAGTCTGGGCGGGCGCAACTGGGGCTGGCGTTACTCGAGTGCGGTTTTGAGTGACGCCTTGGCGCACCGCTTAAAGGCATTGACTGAGGCTTGCAACCGTTAAGTTCTCGAGCTTCCCTGAAATCCAAGGAAGCTCGGGTTTTAGGATTTGATTGCTGATTCAAGCTTTTCAAACTCGAGATGGTCGTAAACAAATTCGGCGTAGTGTGCAATCTGGATGCTCGAGTCTGGAGCAATTAAAAAATCGGCGGGCATTCGGTAAAAATTGCTGCCCTCTTCTGGGGTTAAGGCAAAACCATTTGCGGTGGCTGCCCCGATCATGGCTGGCGTTTCGGGTTTTGCCATGGTTGCGTTTACCTTTTCTTCACTGCTTTCAACACCGTACAGCGCATAAGTACCAACACCTAAATAAGTTAAACTAAACTATGGGCGCACCCGTCAAAAAACTTGAACTCAGCGAAACTCAAAAGCTAGAACTCGAAAAGCATTACCAGAACGGCAAAAATCAT
>JANMUC010000382.1:0-4802 GCA_031391225.1 Deinococcales bacterium | reverse complement strand
GAATTGTTCTGCAATACATGATTTTGCGTATTTCACAAAAACCCAGCCGAACAAGCCTATTGGTTTGAAAACTCGAGTTTCAAAATTGATCCCTCAAAATCCTCGAACTTGACAGAAATTCAAGCATTTGACCTGTGGTTGACAAACCCCTGATTACGCTTGCAACATAAACTCAGTCGCGGTATAACATAGAACAAAGACAGTCAAAGCGGTGAAAGGATCATCATGGGACAGGTCAGGGTCTTGGTCGGAACGCGCAAAGGTGCGTTTATCCTCAACAGCGACGAAAAACGCATAAACTGGCAGGTTGAAGGTCCACACTTTCCAGGCTGGGAGGTCTACCACCTCAAAGGTTCACCCGCCAACCCAGAGCGCATTTATGTCTCGCAAAGCACGGGTTGGTTTGGGCAATTGATTCAACGCTCTGACGACGGCGGAAAAACCTGGAATGCCGTCAGCAACGAATTCAAGTACGACGGCGTTCCAGGCACGCACCAATGGTACGACGGCACACCCCACCCCTGGGATTTCAAACGCGTCTGGCATCTCGAGCCTTCACTGACCGACCCTGACACGGTTTACGCGGGTGTTGAAGACGCAGCACTGTTTAAGTCAACCGACGCTGGCGCAAGTTGGACCGAGCTTTCTGGCTTGCGAGAGCACACCACAGGCTCGACGTGGCAACCCGGGGCTGGTGGCTTGTGCCTGCACACGATTTTGCTCGACCCCACCAATGAAAAGCGTATGTACACCGCGATTTCTGCGGCGGGCGCATTTCGTAGCGATGACGCTGGCGAAACCTGGAAACCGATCAACAAAGGTTTGGTGTCTGGTCATATTCCCGATCCCGACGCCGAAGTCGGTCACTGCGTTCACCATTTGGCATTTCATCCAGACCATCCAGAAGTCCTGTTTATGCAAAAACACTGGGATGTCATGCGCAGCGACAACGCCGGCGACACCTGGCATGAGGTCAGTGGCAATTTACCCACCGATTTTGGTTTTGTGGTTGACGTCCATGCGCACGAACCAAACACGGTTTTTGTCGTGCCAATCAAAAGCGATTCCGAACACTTCCCACCAGACGGGCAGCTTCGGGTCTACCGCAGCAAAACGGGTGGCAACGACTGGGAGGCACTGACCGTTGGCTTGCCGCAAAAAGATTGTTACGTCAATGTGCTGCGCGACGCGATGGCGGTTGACACGCTCGAGTCTTGCGGCGTGTACTTTGGCACGACAGGCGGACAGGTTTACGTTTCCGCCAACGGCGGCGACAATTGGCAAGCAATCGTCCATGATTTGCCAGCCGTCCTTTCAGTCGAAGTGCAAACACTTTCATGATTCGCGTCGGGCTGCCATACCATTTACAAACCCTGGCGATGGTCGGCAAAGAAGTGTTGCTCGAGGTTGAAGGTACAGTCACTCAACGCTCCGTTTTGAACGCGCTCGAGGTGGCGTACCCAATGTTGCGCGGCACAATCCGCGATCACACGACCCAACTTCGCCGCCCATTCCTGCGGTTTTTTGCCCTCGAGCAAGACCTGAGTTTTGACTTGCCCGATGACCCACTGCCAGATGAAGTTGCTCGAGGGACTGAGCCTTTGCTGATTGTGGGCGCAATCGTTGGTGGTTAATTTCTGACAATCACTCGAGGTTTGAACATGATACAAACATCCGATCAGAGCTTACTCGAGGCGCTGCTCGATTTCTGGGATCGCAACAACATTATTATGGTTGGTTTGCTTCATGCCTTACCGACAGGTGGCTTGAAAGCCAGAGCAACGCCTGAGAGTCCAACCATCGCAGCGCTTTTCATGCACGTTTGCTATTTACGGTTTGCCTTGGTCTGCGAAAGCGATCCCGAATTTGCCGCGCGGAATCCTGAAATTATTCCTAACGACGATGACGAATGGCTCGAGGGACACGACCTTGAGCGCATGAAGCACAAGCTTAATGACAGTGCCACAGTGCTTCGTGATGCTGTAAAACGTTGGGTTGATACAGGTCAGAACGTCAAGGCTGCAAGTCCTGGCTACGACCACCCGATTCTTTTGCTTCAGCACATGATCTGGCACGAGGGTTATCACGTCGGGCAAATGAAACTCGCCCTCAAAATTACGGGTCGTCCATTGACCGATCAGGAAGCTGGAGCAGTGACTTGGAGCGTCTGGTGGCGGCACAAAGAGTGAGTATTGCAAAAAACTCGAGTTTGAAATTGAACTTTTCAGTTTGTACGCGCAATTGCCAGCAGCCGAATCACATCATTAAACTCGAGCTTCGGGCATTTTGAGTTTAATGATTCTGGCTTTTGTCTCAAGCGCGTCAAAAAACCATAATTTTCCGTACAGCGTCTCGAGTCCGACCAGATGCTTTAAAGCTTGGCTTGCCATGATCGAACCGACTACACCGAGCAGTGGACCGTGAACGCCCAGCGTGTCGCAATCGTCGGGTTGATCTGGTGGTTCTGGAAAGGCGTCACGCAAGCTGAGGTTGTGGTCAAAAACGCTCGCCATACCCTCCCAGCGCACCGCGCCACCCCAAACGCAGGTTGTCCGTAGGGACACCGTTGTATCCGAAATCAAATACCGCGCCTTGATGTTGTCCGTTCCGTCCACAACCAGATCATACTCAGCCAAAGTTTCTCGAGCAGTTGCTTCCTCGAGTTTTTCGTGTGCAGTTATCTTGATGCTTGGATTGACCGCGCTCAGGCGTTCAATCGCAACCTCGAGTTTTGAGCGTCCAACATCGGGCGTGGCGTACAGCGTTTGGCGTTGAAGGTTGTGAATCTCGAGCTGGTCGTATTCGCACAGTCCAATCCGTCCCACACCAGCGCCCACCAAATACTGCGCGATAGGCGAACCCAAACCGCCCAGCCCGACAATCAGCACGCTCGAGTTGGCTAGTTTTTCTTGTCCCTCCAAACCGATTTCGGGCAGAATAATTTGTCTGGCGTAACGGCGAATTTCGGTGCGTTCCATAACAAGAGTTTAGCCGAAAAAATGCTTACAGGCTAAACTCGCCGTGGTAAAATATGGTTCATGGATGCCAAAGTTGCGCCACCTCAGAACATTGACGAGTACATTGAGAATTTTTCGGCAGAGATTCAAAAAATCCTTCAAGAAATTCGTTTGACCATTGCCAAAGCCGCGCCTGAAGCCAGCGAAAAAATAAGTTACGGAATGCCAACTTTTGCGCTCGAGGGGAATTTAGTGCATTTTGCGGCGTTCAAAAATCACATTGGTTTTTATTCCACGCCTTCTGGAACAACCCAGTTTCAGCAAGAAATTTTAGGATACAAACATGCCAAAGGTTCGATTCAGTTTCCGATCAGTAAACCCATGCCGTTTGATTTGATCGCCCAGATTGTCAAATTCAGGGTTGAAGAGAATTTGGCGAAAGCCGCCGCCAAAGAAAAAAAGTAAGCGCAGCTTTTTTGTTTGATCACAAATTCTTGAAGACTTCACGGTAAGCTATTTTCGTGCTGACCATCCGCGAATTTGAGTATCAAGACTGGGATTACGAGCGCTTGGCTTGGCTCGAGAATGCCTTATTTGGTGGTCAAACCAATCCCGAAGAACTGCAAGCCCGTGACCACAACCGCGACTCGAGTTTGGGTTTTGTGCGCCTGGTTGCCCTGGATGCCAGCCACAACATGGTTGGGGTGATTGAAGCCACCCAGCGCCCCGCACCCTGGTTCTCGAGGGGCGAGGTGCGTTTGGCGGTGCGTCTGGACATGCGGAGGCGTGGTATTGGTGGGGTCTTGCTCGGAGAACTCGAGACACTGCTGCGTGAACGCGGTGGCGATACCGTCATGCTCTACACCAGTGAGAGCGACACTGGCATCAACCAATTCTTGTTGCATCACGGTTACTTTGAAGCGTTTCGAGGTTATCAACAATGGCTGCCACTGCACGGTTTTGACCTAAGCCAATTTGACCCAAACTGGCAACCGCTGCTCGAGCAAGGTATTCATCTGCGGTCTTTGGCGCAACTGCGTGACGGCTGGGACACCGCAAAGCAATTTTATGATCTGTACGTTACCCTCGAGCAAGACGCCCCCCGAGCCGACGAACATTTTGTTGCCACCAGTTTCGAGGAATTCAGCGCCAACCAGTACGACAGCCCCTCGAGCTTTCCCGAGGGTGTGACGTTTGCGGTTAAAGACGATAATTTGATCGGTTTGAACATTCTTTACCGCGACAGCCACGCCAGCGTGGTTCATAACGGCTTAACTGGCGTGCGGCGTGAATTTCGCGGGCTTGGTTTGGCACTGGCTTTAAAACTCGAGGGCATTCGGGTGGCGCTTGCACAGGATAGCGAAGGCATCACCAGTTACAACGCCAGCACCAACACCGCCATTTTGCGCTTGAACGAAAAACTTGGTTTTCAGCGCAGTCCTGCAACGCTCGAGTGGCGCAAAAATCTTTAACTTACTTCCCAGAATTTCCGCCTCGAGTACCACCACGCGATGGACGCCCACGAAAACCAGTTGAGACTCGAGTTGGAGTGGGTTGCAATTTCTTGGCTTGGTTTGGACTGGTCAGACCTTTGGCTTGGACTGGCTCGCGTTGAATTGGCGCACGGTGCTCTTTCACACCGCGTTTGACGGGTGCTTGTTGGACCTCTTTGGGAATGGTTTGGCTGTAATCAAACCCCTCGACTTTGGCTTTGGGGATTTTTGCCGAAATCGCTTTTTCAATGTCGCGCAAATCCGATTCTTCCTCTGGCGACACAAAGGTCAACGCCTCGCCTGTGCGCTCTGCCCTGGCGGTGCGTCCAACGCGGTGAATGTAATCGTCTGG
>JANMUC010000359.1:0-4855 GCA_031391225.1 Deinococcales bacterium | reverse complement strand
CTCATAATCGTGGGGTCGACAGTTCAAGTCTGTCTATAGCCACCAAAAAGAACCCCGTTAAACGCGGGGTTCTTTTGTTTCAACAAAATGCAGAACTCGAGATTTTAAGCGGCTGTGAACTTTTCGTGCGCTATGGGTTTCTCGAGTTGTTGCCTTGAGCCAAACCTAACAATTGTGGTCTGAAAATTGAAAACTTGCTCTTTCGAGAGCATCCAGTTTGAAACTCGAGAAATTCAAACTGAAATAATAGATTTCCAAAACCAAAATTCAGTACGTCTCGAGGTAGGTTAGAATTTACTCAATGAGTGCAACCAATTTTATCGAGGACTTCATCGGGGGTTTGGCTCGAGATGATTTCTACAGTGGTCAGTCTTTCCCTCGGTATTTCGAGCGTGACCCTAACACCAGGGGCGGAGATGAAGCCAATATTGTTGATGATAAAATTTCGAGCTTGTTGTTAACAGCATTGGGTTTTGCTGTTTCAGAACGGGATTACAATGCCGTTAAAGGTCAACGCCGTCCAGATTTTATAGCGAAACTTCCAAAAAATATTTACCCACGCCCTTGTTTTGTGATTGAAGACAAAAACACGGCAACTGATAAGCTCGAGCTTGAGGCGTTTGCCCAACTCGAGGGTTACATGCGTTCTGTAGGCGCAACTCGAGGATTACTTTGCAACGGCAAGCAGATTTTAGCGTATGAATTGCGTGACCCGATTCCAGCACTGATTGCTAATTTTGATATTCTCGAATTGGTGTCACGCTGGCGTGGTGAAGGCAACCTTTATTCCAATAAAAATACAGGAATAAATGGCTTGGACGAACAAGATCAAGCGGCATTACGGGCTTTTTACAACCGTTTCTCGAGAGAGTCGCATGTGGGTATTGGCATATTGGTTAAAGAATTAACCCATACGGCTGCTGGCAAACGCCACGCGCTCGATGGCAGTACCTTCAGACCAGCCTTTGCCAGTGGTAATCCAAAATTTTTAGAACAACTGATCGAAAACACCCGTGAAGTTATTCAGGAAATCGAATTTGATGTTCAAGCCCAACTCGAACTTCGATTGCGCGAATTTGAAGATTATCAGAACCTCCTCGAATTACTACCTACACGCCCGAACAAACCCATTCGTGAACTTATTTTTGAGGCTCAGAATGCGCTGCAAAGCGAATTTATCAAGGCAAAAATAGAAGCCAACTGGCTTAAAGCCCAAACTTTTTTAGATGCACAACTTGAGCGTTTTACCGAACGAGACATCACGGGGAAACTTGAGCGAGATATTTTGAGGTACCTTCAAGAGGCAGCAAAGCAACCACAATCTGAGAAAGCCTCAAAACCAAAAACGAAGGTTAGACATTTTGTACCACAACCCGCGTTTATGGAGAATATACCTGAGCAAAGAATGTTGTTAGAGCCAACAGTTAAGTTTATCAAGGAAGTACCTACGGGTTTTAAAACGCAATTGGTTCAATTGCAAAACCTAATCTCTGGGTTTCACGATCACCGCGAAGTCTTAATGCAAAAATACCGTGATGCGCTCGAGGTTCGTGAAGCCTACAGTGCGTGGGTGGCAAAAGTTGCCACGATTATTCTTAAAACCAACGATGAGCAACGCCTTCGCCGCGAGTTTTCGGCACAAACCGCTTACGTGCTGGTGGTACGAATGCTGCTGGTCAGGATTCTCGAGGATAAGGGTTTAATCCCGCGTACTTTCACCAATGGCGGTGTTGCCCTGTGGTTTGAAACCATCGAACCGCATTACCTGAAATTTGCCCAAGGACGCAGCACGCATTTTTTGTTAGAAATGGCGTACACCGGCGCACAACACATTTACCGCCATTTTTACAGCGAACGTCTTCTGTACGACTGGTACACCCCAGACCGCAATCTGGTCGTCAGAATTTTGCATCGTTTTGCCCAATTTGATCTGGCACACATAGACCAAGACGTGATCGGACATTTGTACAGCCGTTACGTCGAAGATCAACACAAACACGAAAGCGGCATGTACTACACCCCGCCAATTGTTGTGGATTATATTCTTGACCGTGTGGGCTACCAAGGCATTGATGCCATTGAAAACAAACGCATCCTTGACCCAGCCTGCGGAAGTGGCACATTTCTGGTCAAAGCCGCCAACCGCATTGTGAATGCTTACAAGGCATATCACAATGGCAAAATCCCAGCGTCAGAAGTACCCAGAATTCTCGAGACGGTACAGCAAGGCGTTTACGGAATGGACTTAAACCCTTTCGCTTGTTACTTGGCAGAAACAAATTTGTTAATTCAAGTCTTAGACCCGATCAAAACCGCGCTCGAGGCAGACCCGCCCGTTGATATTCATTTGGAACGGTTCAAAATTTTTAACACCGACACCTTAAAACCAGAAGTGAATGCTGCTGCAATGGCGCACGGCAGTCTTGAAATGGATTACAGTGGCTTTCCTGAAGCTGAGCGTATTAAGTTAGGTATTGAGCATTTTGATTATGTGGTCGCAAATCCGCCGTATGTTCGTGCCCATGAAGGAAGTGGCGATGGAGTTAAAAACTTAGAGTTTATTCGCTATCGAAGAGAGTTAGAACTCGGTCACCCAATTGGTACAGTAAAGATGAGTCTAACAGGGCATTGGGACTTATTTGTTCCATTTGTTTCTCTGGGATCTAATTTATTAACAGAAAATGGCAGAATGGGGATGATAACGAGTAGTTCAATTGAAAATGTTCCTTATGCAAAAAATCTTCGTGAGTATTTAACCAAAAATTTTTCTTTTGATCAAATTAGTTTTTTTGGTGAATCGCAGTTATTTGATGATGCAAGTGTTAGAAGTACGGTTTTCTTTTTACAGAAAAAAATTCCTGAAAGTGATCATACTGTTAACAACGTATGGCATGAAGGGCTTCCTAATTTGCGAGAAATTTCTAGAAAAACTCGTAATCAAATTATGTTGGGAGAAAAAATATTTCACCAAGAAGATTCAATAAACATTATCTCTAATACGGTACTATTATCTGATATTTGTTATATAGGTTTAGGTATGGTTTTACATTCTCACGAGACGAAATTCCCAAACGAGTTTAAAAAAGACGATTTGATTTCCAAATTTAAAACCGAAAACTATTCAGTGAATTATGTCGAAGGCAAAGATTTAGATTCTTTTGAGGTAACTGGTATTCGATACCTTGAGTATGGAATTGGGTTGCGTTCACCAGCTAAAGTAAATAGACCAACATTTTCAGAGCTATATAATCGAAGAAAGATTATGCGTGGGGAAACATCAGATGCCTGGTTAGATGAAGGAAAAGATGAAAATGGATGGTTTTATTGTAATCATTCAATAATCTTGATGATTCCTTGGTTCGAGTTAAAAGGAGTTAGCAGTTCAAGTCTTGATGAACGAGTTGTTTCTATTGGTAGATTAGCAGCAGAAAATCTTTCAAAAAAATTTGAATTCAACTTTTTACTTGGGATTTTAAATTCTAATTTTGGCAATAAGTTATTACAATCTGACATAACAAGTTCGATTGAAAATCGGTTTCATCCAAAGAACTTTAAAGCCTTACCAATCCCAGACATTTCACTTTCAAAACAACAACCCATCATTGCGCTCGTAGAACAACTCAATACACTTGGACTCGAGTTTTTTAACTTACGACGCACAGGTTGGACGGTCAAAACCAACGACAAGAAATGCAATGCGCCAGCGATTATTCCAACAGGGATTCAAAAAGCACCCATCAACAGAGCCAAAATAAGTTGGGGATTTCACATCACAGACCCAGACGCAACCGTATCCGACGCTCGAGTGAAAGGCGACACGCTTGTTCGAGGAAAAGGAAACATCATCATCGAATTTGCACCAAACACATCAGAACACGCCAAGAATTGGCTGGTACAACAATTCAAAAACTACGGCGACGAAACCCTGGCAAGCCTCGAAGCCAGAAACTTAGAAATACCAGCCACAATCGCAGCAGCCGAAGTAGCCATTAAAGCGCTCGAGCAACAAGAACAAGAAGTTATTTTAAAATTCGAGCGTTTTCACAAACTCCGAAAAGAAGTAGACTAACTTGTAGAAGCGCTTTATCAACCAAAAACAGGTAAACCTTAAATAATATGATCGAACTCATCCTCGAGAGATGCGAGGGTGCAAAGGCGACCCCTCCGTCAGCTTCGCTGCCACCTCCCCTACCTTCGGCAGGGGAGAACAAGTGCATGGGTGCGACTTCGTAGGGGGTACTGAGGGCAGGGCAAGTTTGCTACATTTTGTGTGGTTACTCGAGCAAGAACAAAATCCAAACAAAACTGAAACCTCCACGTGCAAAGTCACCCCCTATGCAATAGGGGGTCGCCGCAGAACATGTGGCTGAAAATACGCTCTGTCGTCAAGAAAGCAACAGAAAACTGGCGGGGGGTCGCCTTTGCCCCCAGTCACCCCCTCGAGTATCGCAAAACAAGGTAAAATCGGCTGTGAAAACCTACAACCGCAAACTGATTCCTTTCGCGCAACAAATGCGGCGTGAGATGACTCGAGCGGAGGCGCGGTTGTGGTTTGGTTTGCTGCGGGACTTTTCACCTCGAGTTCGGCGGCAACGTCCGTTTGGACGGTTTATCGTGGATTTTTATTGTGCGGCTTGCAAAGTGGTCATTGAGGTTGATGGGGCGCAGCATTTTTCGCCTGAAGGTTTGGTCTCGGATGCAGAACGAACGGCGTTTCTCGAGGGTTTGGGTTTGCAGGTGATTCGATTTTCTAACGTGGATGTGCTCGAGAATCTTGATGGGGTGGGTTTGCGTTTGTCAGAGGTGTTGAAAGGTGTAACCTGATGCTCGAGTCTCAATTTGATTACCCCACATT
>JANMUC010000354.1:0-25980 GCA_031391225.1 Deinococcales bacterium | reverse complement strand
GGTAGCCGCATTTGATCGCATTGCCGCACTCGAGTGGCAAATGATTGGTCAAACCAGCGATTTGGACTTGGGTCAAACCGAGATTTACCAAAGTATTTACAGCAAACAAAGCGCTCTGGCTCGAGCATCGGCACCCGTTTCTTCAATCATGGAGGCACAGTAGTCATGGAGAAAGTGAACCTTAACCGCAGGCATTTTATACAATTGCTGGCACTGGGCGGCGCGAATCTGGGGTTGAACTCGAGCGCCCAAGCCAGTAACGAAACCGATCTCGAGATTGTCAGCCTGGCAATCGTTGCCGAACAGCTCGCGGTTGAAGCCTACACCAAGGCGGTGGCGTCCAAGCAATTTACTGGCATTCTGGGGTCGTATTTCAAAACCGCGCTGCGCCAAGAAGCTGATCATTTGAAGGCGTTGACCAAAGTTGCCAAAAGCTTGGGCGGCACCGTAACGGACACCAACTTTGTTTTTGAACCAGGGGTTTTTGAAAGTCCAATCGAAATGCTGCGCCTGATGAACGCGCTCGAGGATGCTTTTGTCGGGGCGTACCTGGGGGCATTGCCGCTGATTAAGGATAAAAGCATTCTGAGTGCGGCTGGTGCGATTTTGGGCGTCGAAGCTGGACACCGCGTGATCTTGCGCGAGGCGCGACTTAATTTTCGTGACCCTGGCATCACGGGTGCTCGAGTTCCGAATGACCGGACGTTCGAGAGTGCTTTAACGCCCTCCGAGGCGGCGGCAGCGCTGAAACCTTTCAGGCGTTAAACCAATTCAAGCAGGAATATCCCTGGTGCGCCAACGCCACAACGCCAGTCCAAACCCGAGTATGCCAAGCGCCAGCCAAACAGCAACTGTTGCCCAGGGCACGCCGTCAAGGACCACGGTTTCGGGCGTGTAATTGCTCCAAAGGCTCAGGTTCCCAAGTCAACCCGCACCCGTGCTCGAGAGGGTTGAGAGCAAGAATTGCAAGCCAAAAAAACCGAACACCACGCCCGTCACCAAAGCGCGATCTCGAGCGAAGGCGGCGACGGCGTAACCGATGCCAAGCCAGAGAATGCCAAATGCCAAACCAAACACGGCAAAGCGCCACCAAGACGCCTGCACCAAAACCGATTGCATGACAAACGGCACAAGCATCAATACAGCACCTTGCACAATGTTTGACGCGAAGCGATTCCGCCCGAAGCGCCCAAGCCCGTCAGCGATGCCGCCCGTCAGCGACCATGCCCGCTAGGTGCATTTTATGGTCAAGAAGGTGCATTTTGGCATCAAGAAGGTGCTGCTTTAAGGGTCAAGAAGCGACCCAAGCCCGTGAGGTGCTGCTTTAAGGGTCAAGAAGCGCGTCAACGGATGTGAAAACCGCTGTAGTACGTTCAGTTCGTTAAGTTAATACTAAATCTTTTGAACGAAAAAATCCGATTCACATCACAAAACTCGAGCCTCGGAGGTTTAATGGCAAAGATGCAATTTAACTCGCTTACCACCCTCATCCGGCGCTACGCGCCACCGTCTTCAGGGCAACCGCAAAGTCGAAATTTCGTACATTCTGTAGAAGTTTTCGTATTCTTGCAGGCGCAGCAAGCAGCGCCCCTACGAAAATATCCTGTGATGTAGGGGTGAACCTTGTGTTCACCCTTGCAACAGTAAGACATTGAATCATTTTTTATGGATTGGTTTATGACTTTGCGGTTGTCCTGCCACCGTCTTGACCATAAAACGCAGCTTCTTGATCCCAAGAAGCACCTTCTTGACCATAAAATGCACCTAGCGGGCATGGTCGCTGACGGGCGGGATCGCTGGCGGGCATGGTCGCTGTCTGTTGCGACTCCCGTTGGTCGCCAATGTTGGACGCGAAGCGTCAAACATTGTGCAAGGTGCTGTAAGGCGCTCAGTTGACAATGCACTTTCCAGTAATTTTTATCATCACTGTATCCGTAGATAATCCACTGTTGCCGTAAACCGTTAATTTGATAACGATTGGGATTGGTGCGCCGCAATTTGCGACTGGGAAATCATCGCTTGGTTTCCATAAGACTGCCAAAACAGCATTGCCTGGTCTTGTAAAATTAATACTGCGGTTGAGAGTTGGGGCTGATAACACCCAATCGTATCTGAGGACTGGTTCTGGGAAATCCTGTTGTTTTTGCAGTGAAATCACCAAGTTTTGGTCAATAAAAGTTCCATGGACAGGATTCGTAATTTCCACCCATGTTACAGGTCGCTCAATTAGATTGACGGTTATTTCTTGGCTGTTGGTTGTGCCATCGCTATCGGTTGCCGTCAATTTAATTTTGAGTGCACCTACCGTGTCAAAGTCAACCGTGCGTTCGCAATCGCTGAATGAAATGATTGTCCCAGATGGTTTGGTGATTTTCCACGTTAAGCTCGAGCAGGGCAGTGTGACGGGATACGGTGAATAATCTGTGCCTTTGCCACGCAGCAAAAACTTTTGATTTCGGAAATAGGTTTGGTTCGCACTAGGCAGTTCAATTTCGGCTTTTGGTGGAACGTTCAAAATTCTGTATTTTATCGTGTCAGTCGTGGTTGCCCCTTGCGAGTCCTTGGCAGTCACCGTAATGTTGCGCGTGCCTTGCTTGCCCGCAAAATCAAACTCGAGTGGGCTGCCACTTCCCATGTTGCCGTCAAGGTCAGAACTCCATGTGTAGCTGCAACAATTGCTCTCCTCGAGATCATCGCTTTGGGCTGTGAACGTCACGCGGTTTTGGGTATCGGCTTCTTGGCTGGCATTGTTGGCTGGGGCGGTGATGTTGACATACGGGGTGGTGTTGCCCAATACGGCACTGACCGCTTTGAATGCCCTGACTTGACGACGCAAATACGGTGGATTGCCAAACGTCACGCTGTTGTCGCGGATTCGATTCCAAACTTGGGTGGCGCTCAAACTTGGATTGGCAGCCCAAACCAAAGCGGCGACTCCTGAAACAAACGGTGATGAAAAACTTGTCCCACTGACCGACTGCCGAATGTTGCCTTGGTTGTCGGGCGAAGGTCCGATGGACACTGTAAATGGTGCCCAAATTTTCACGGCTTCAAAACCGTAATTTGAATTGGGATGACGGGCGCGTTCGCCCGATGCCATGCCGCCAACGCAGATCACGCCGTCGTTTTCGCAAGGCATGTGCCAAGCCTCTTCCCAGCAGACTGCAAAGCAATCTTCGGCGTCCACATCTTCGCCGTCGTTGCCTGCCGAGGCAAACAGCAGCACACCATTGGCACGTAAGGTCTGGGTCATGTCCTCAATCGGAATGGCAGTCGCGCTGACCACGGCAGGAATTGCTGCACCAAAACTCATGTTGATGATTTTTGCACCCATGTCCGCAGCATCGGGAATATCGCTGAGAATGTCATAGGCTTCTGAAATGGCGGTGTCGTTCAGATTTGTGCCACTAAACACCAATTCGCCGATCGGTCCGGCAGGTCCTGCCGCCCCGTAAGCATTATCGGCAAGTCCAGCCGCTGCCAGCGCCACTTTGTGACCGTGATAATGCTTGCAATCTCCGTCGCACATCATGATGCCTCGAGTCCCTTTGACCGTCGGCATGTCTGGGTTGTCCGTCCAACCGTAAGGACCGTTGGTGAAACCTTCGTCCACAATGCCAATCCGAACTTTATTGTCCAGTTTCCCTGCACGTTCCAAAGCTTTCCAAGCGCTTGCCACGTCAATATCAAGATTGCCACCGCGTTTAAAATAACTCCATTCCATCGCGTTGCTCGAGTCACCGCTGGCTTCTTGCGAGGTGCCGTCGTTAAACGAATGGTTGCTCATCGTAAAATTCAGCGCCACATTCAGACCGTTCAAGCGTTCCTGGGCGAAGACCCCAAGCAATCGCGTTGCACCGAGGCTCGAGAGTTTCAAATCCCCCGTTTTACCAGGCTCGAGTTGTGCCAAACGTGTTGCGGTTTGGGTTGCGTCTACCGTCTCGAGGTTCAGTTTGACGTGATATACAGGTTTTAAACCTTTGATGCTGGCTGGTGGGATTTTAGAGCGCAAGACTGTGCCCTTGTAGCGTGCCAGGAACGCATTCAAGGCTGCCTGATCGTCGGTCACCACAATCAATTCGTTCTCGGTGAAATCCAGGCGTTTGCCCTTGGCGTCCTGTATGGTCACCAATGGTCTTGGCTCGCCAGCATTGATGCCAGACAACGCGGGGCGACTCGGTACGACTGTGGCATCCAGCGCGACTGTGGGGGTTGGTAAGGCACTGGTCACCTCGAGTGAGGCTTGAATGCTGGCTTGCAACGTTCCAGCCACACCTTGAACCTTTAAATCCAAAACTCGAGCAACTGAAGTGCGTTCAGTCACCAGTTTTAAGGTGCTGGTGTCACCTGTGGCAGGGTTCGGGTCAAACACGGCTTTGATGTCCGTCGGCAAGTTCTCGATATTCAGTTGCAGCTCTTCGTTAAACCCATTTGAGCGGGTCACACGAACCAACGTTTTAACCTCATTGCCCGGTCCAATCTTCAAACTGGCAGGCTCGAGCGTCAAACTAAAATTTGCGGTGGGTGGGGGATTCGGCGGCGGTGATGTATCGCCGCAAGCGGCAAGGGTGGCGGTAAAAAGCGCTAAACCAAACCAGATCAACTTTTTCATAAGACCTCCTGGGCGCGGTTTTGATTTGAACTCGAGCTTTAAATTTTGAGGCTCGAGAAATGGTCTGGCTCGAGCCTCGAGAAATTGTTTACGGCGAAGTCAGTCCAAGACTGTACGTGCCTGTTTGAACGCCAGTTGCATCTATTTCGATGATGTACGTGCCAGTTCCGCCAGCGTTGGCATCGGTTGGAATCGTAAACGTATGTGTGCCAAGTGCTTTGATTGGATACGGAGAACCACCAAAAATATTGAAGTCATCAGGGGTCGTGAAATCCTTGGTGGCACTGAGTTTGTGAATGCGAATTGTCCCAGTGAAGGCTGGACTGGTGGCAGTAATCGTAAACGCCTGTCCGACAGTGGCATTGAAACGGTAATAATCGCGTTCACCAGCCACATCTATCAGACCATTCACGGCGGGCGCACCAATGGCTAGATCGGTTGGATTCTCGAGCATGACCAAAGAAATGTTGTAATTGGTTGGGGTGCTAATCGGATTGATATTGTCAATTTTTTTATTGTGGATTGTAATCGTATGATGACCAGCTTTTAAGCCGCCTTTGATTTCTTCTGCACCTGCTTTGAGTGAGGCATTGAACTCTGATTTATCGCTGCGGTAGACATTGCCCACAATCCTTGGAACATCCGAATTCCAAATCTCAGCCGTGACTGTGTTTACTGCCGCGATGGTGCTACGCAGCAAATACGAACCATCGGCGGGAACATTGACGCGATAGGTTTGTAAAGTATTGATATTGA
Organism: Deinococcales bacterium; assembly: GCA_031391225.1. Classification (GTDB taxonomy): domain Bacteria; phylum Deinococcota; class Deinococci; order Deinococcales; family JAAFIG01; genus JANXTZ01. The sequence continues at coordinate 20,612 of JANMUC010000354.1, read as the reverse complement.
TACTGCTAGAAACACTTGAGTCCAACGCCAAGGCTTGAGCTGAGGGTCTGAAAATACCCAGTGTAAACTGCCCACCGATTTGTCCGATGGTATTGAAACTTTGAAGTCCGTTACCATCCAGATACAACCAATAGGTATCGGTACTGATTGGAACAAAGGTGATTTCGCTCAGTTTGCTTTGTGGGGCAACACCGCTTCCGATTCTAATTCCGTTATTGCCTACCAATCCAGATTGCGGAAAACCACGAAAATAGGCACTGGTCGGAGCATTGCTCGAAGCTGATTCCAAGCGCAGTGCAATAACTTCGCCTAAAGTCAAAGGCGGGTTAAGCACGTAACGCCTGACTTCGCCCAAATTTAAGGAAGTCGTAATTTCGGTCAGTGGGTCAAGGGTATTCAAGGTCATTAAATCTCGAACTGTGTTTAACCGCAACCGATATGTTCCTGTGGCGTTTGAAAAGTTTGTGACTGTAATTTGATACACGCCAGCCGTTTGCAAGGTGTAAACACCATTGGTAGGAGCAACTCCGTTTGGGTCATTGAGCTTGCGTAAACTTGGGGAACTACTGCTAAAAGCCGCCCCTTGAGACCATGCCAAGCCAAGACTGACCCGTTGCCCTTGAGTGGCATTAAAACTGTAAGTGTCAACTTTATTGGCGACTTGAACAACATCTAAATCTGTATCAAAAGCAATCGTATTGGCAATGTCTTTTCTAACAATTTTGATTCGCACATCTCCACTCGAGCCAATCGCGGGTTTAACCTCGAGAATATGCTTTCCAGTGATGCTTAATTGCACATCAAAACTCAGCGCAGTTGCACCAATCGCGCCTGAAGCCATGACTGTGCCAGTTGGATTAAACAATGAAGTTGTACCGCTAAAGCCAGAACCCGCACCGCGCTCGAGCAGTACCGAAACACCATTTGGACTGGCGGCAGAATCGAATTCAAATCTTTGGGTTTTTGTAACACTACGGGTCGCATCAAACGGTAAGGTCACGCTTTCATTTACAATCGGTTGAATCTGAATTCGTAAATTACCTGTTGCACCCGCCAAAGGTGCCACCTCGAGTGTGTACTTTCCAGCCATGACCTCTGCATTAAAAGTTAAAGCGGATGATGCAATGTTGCCTGAGAAAACTTTGTCATTTCCTTGTAATAAATCCACTGTGGCATTTAAGGTCGAACCAGCACTCGGCTCGAGATTAAAGTAAAGTTGAGTTGGAATGGTGATATTAAACGTAAATTGTCTCTTTGCACTTGTCATACTGCGCGTAATGTCTAACGGAACGGTTACGGTTTCTTCTTGAACGGGCAGCATCAGAATATCAAATTCGGTGGTTGTGCCGCGTTGTAATGTTTTGACTTCACTACCGCACAACTCTTTGCCAATGACAAAAACACAAGCGGTGTACCTAATCTTTCTGTTTGGAGGCACAAGCCCAAAGTCTGTACCGCCTGCAAGTGGAAGGGTTGTCCTTGCCGACCAAGCTGGCAAGCGTGGTGTGGTTGCTTGTGGACGCAACATGTTTGCACCATTTGGATTCGGTCCGTCAGTACCAAATATGTCCACTGCCTCAGATAGAAATAAGCAAAATACTACTTTCTTAGCATCTGTGTTCAACTGGGCTTCTATCTCAGGCGGTATTTTACATTTAGGCTTTACAATTGGTAATGGTGGTAAAGGCGGATTGGGTCTGGGATTATTCAAGTTTTCATCGTAAATATGGTCAGCATTCCACAAACTAAAATGCGTAACCGTAGCCTCGAGTGCCTTGATACCATTACCAGTATCCACCACTGTTCCAATGCCTTCTTGCACCCATTCACCCGTGGTTTCACTCATAGACCAAAGCGGTATCGTATCGCCCAGCACAAGTAACTTGCCGCTTTCATCAGTATCGGCATACAGTGGAATTCGTACTTTGGCACTCGAGCCGGGTTTCAAATTCAAATCCTGACCATTCTGACGCAGTGAAAAATCAGTCATGCCCAGCGATACAATCCCAGCGCTCGAGCCATCGGTTTGTATTCCCTCGAGTCTGCCCGGCATGGCTGCCAGTACCGCCGGGTTGCTGACATCGAGCGGCGTGATGCTAACCTGCACGTTTCCCGTGATTGGCGTACCGTTCTCAGTCTCGAGTCCGTTGGCTGGAATCTCGAGCTTCGCATTGTCCTCGCCTGTGATTGCACCGCCTGTGGTTGCATTCATGGGTTGGCTAGGTGCTTGGGTCATCATCGAAACCTTAAAGAAGCCATTACCCGCCGTTGAGCCAATTGGAAACTCGAGGGCAGCCACTTGATCGGTGTAGCCTTCCTTAAACAGCATTAGGGTTTGCGAAGGTCCAGTTGGAATGCTAACCATGACCTTACCGTTCGCATCCGAAGTTCCTAATGTACTCGAGCCTAGTTTTACAGCTACGCCAGCCAATGGTAAACCGCTTGTATCTGTAATCTCACCCTTGACCTCGAGCGCAGGTCCAACAGGTTCACCAGCCGTGACCGTGATGCTTTGTGTGGTGTTACTCGAGCCTCCTTTACCATCGCCTACAGTAAGTTTGACGATAAAAGCCCCTGCACTTGGGAAGACATGAGCGATACTCGAGCCTCCGCCACGCGTGTCATCCCCAAAATCCCAAGATTGGGTTAGAACATCGCCATCAGGGTCACTCGAGGAACTGGTAAAAAGCAGTGCATCTCCAGCTTTGATTGTATTGCTGGCAGCCATGAAGCTCGAGACGGGTGGTTTGTTGGTGTTGGGCGCTGGATTGTCACCACCGCAAGCCACGAAGATCAGTGGAATAACCCAAACTGCCAGACTTGCAAAAGCTCGCCACAATTTCGTCATGTACCCTCCTTTGGTTCTGAGGGTAGGGTACAAAAAAGGGCGTTGCGCCAGCGTTGCGAAAATCAATCAACTTCGTAAAGCACGAATTAAAACAAGTCTGCGTAAAGCTCGAGAAACGAATTTTTCAGTTCTGGGTATGCCTCGAGCGATACTGCCATGTCTAGCAATTTTTCTCGAGCCAGGGTTCGGTGGTGTTCAGCTAAACTGGTTTTTTGGGCAAAGTCGAATGTTCGGGTTAAAGCAACGTGGTAATGCAGCAAAAACAAGGGCGTTAATTCTGACTCGAGGGCAGTGATATCATTCAGTTCTTGCGCAAAAGGTTTTTGAAGTGCTGCAAGCGCTTGCAATCGAATTCCCAGCAATTGTGACATGGTATTCGGCGGTGCATCTTCACCCTCCAGAAGCGCTAAAACACCCGTAAAATCTTGGGCAGTTAAACGGGTCAGTGCCAGTTCGGTCAGCCATATAACGCGGTCAAGAGGATTGGTTGGCTCTGGCATCTCGAGGGTAACGAGTGAGGCTTTGACTTGCCCCGCCAGGCGTTGTTGCTTGCCAAGTAGAATCTGACACCAATCGGCTTCGGTTCTGACCCCAGTTTGTTCGATGATGCTTTTGGTTTGGTCTATTAAAGGCAATGCTTTTTGACTGTTCCCCAAGTCCAAGTACAAGTCCGCCAATGACAAGCTGCGAAAGATTCGAGCGGGGTGTTGTTGTATTCGGTCTGCAACCTCGAGCGAAACTTGGTAATACTGCACCGCCAAACCAAACTGCGTTAAACGCCGAGACGCTGCGCCCATCGTGTGATAAATGCCACCTTGAGCCGCAACAGCATCGGTCATTTTCGCCAGTGTCAAGGCTTGCCCAAGCAAATTTAAGGCATCATCAAGTCGGTGCAATCTCGAGTAAGAAGTGGCTAAACCCATTCTAATTGAACGTTCCAAAGTTGGGTTGTTGATGGGTTTCACTTTTTGCAATGCGGTTTCAAAAATCTGTACCGCCGCTTCAGAATCGCCTTTGCCCAGCGCTACTTTTCCCTGATTGCTGAGATTGCCAAGTTCGTCAAGCAGGTTATTGGTACTTTGATTTAACTGCAAAGCATTTGCCAAATGCTGTTCGGCAAGTTCGGTACGACCCGCATCAAACTCCACTTGAAAGAGTTGATGTAGCACCTTGCCGCGCAAGACATGCTGATCTGGCAGCAAAGCAAATGCTCGAGTTAAATGATTTTTTGCAGCCTCGAGTTGACTTTGTTGCACCAAAGCCGTCCCAGCGAAAACGGAAGCTCGAGCCGTAATTTCGTCGTTGTTTGAAGATTCAATGACCAGTGTTGCAAGGCGTAAAGCCTCGTCGAAGTTTCGTTGATGCAAGGCAAAACGCACTCGAGCAAATTGCAATTGGCTCGAGGCTGTCAAACCAATTTTGGCGGTCAGCAGCGCCAATTGTTCAAGGTCTGTTTGCCAAGGAATGGTTTGTTCAAGCATTTCCCAAATATCTAATTTTGCCTGTAAAATTTCAAAGGCAACAGCTTCATCTGCGCCATTCTCGAGCGCTTTTTGGTAGTGCTCGAGCGCCTGAGTATGGGCGTAAACTCGAGCGGCATTTTCGGCGGCTTTGATGCGCCACGGTACAGCCGCCAATGTTTTTCCCGCTTGCTCGAGATGTCCCGCAATTCGGGCTGGGTCGGCACTGGCTTGCTCGAGAGATACCGCAAGTTTCTGATGGATCAGACGTTGCCGCTCGAGTCCCAAAGCACCTTGCAAAGCTTGTCGTGCCAGGTCATGGACAAATCCAAAGCCAACCTCGAGCCTCCTTAAAAGCTGTGCGGTCACGGCTCGCTCGAGTCCTTCCAAACCCTCCCATTCGTTCAATGCGGTGGCGGGTTGAATTTCCTCAAGTAAAAAACCGTCATCAGTTAATGCCGCTGTCTCGAGCAATCGTCGCGCTGCCGAACCCAAACTGTCCACGCGTTTTAGTACCGCCTCACGAACGCTCGGCGGCAAGGGCAAGGTCATGTGTTCAAGGTCGGCTTTTGACACCCAAGTTTCGCCCTGCAACTCGAGTTCACCCTGCTCGAACAAGTAGCGCACGGTTTCAAGCAAAAAGAATGGATTGCCTGCGGTCACTGCAAACAAGCGACTCGAGAACACTGGCATCTCAGTGCCACTCATGACAGAAACCAGTTCGCGCACCTCGAGTTCCGATAGGGTTTCAAGCCTAATGGTTTTGCACAAACCATCTCTCTCGAGCGCCGCCAAAATGTCTTGTGCCTCCACACCCATTTCTTGCGAACGAGCCGTGGCAAACAAACGCATTTGTTTTGTTTCACGCACGGCACGCCGTACCAAATGCGTGATCAACTCGAGGCTGGCACTGTCTGCCCAGTGCAAATCTTCCAGAATAATGGCGGTGTTTTCAAGATTCAGACACTCGAGCGCCCGAGCCAAACCCTCGAGAAACAACAATCGTTCTTGCGGTTGCTGATTTGAATTGGGGGTTAATTCTGGTATCAGCCGCGCCGCCTCTTGCTGCCAGACGGGTTCGAGTTGGTCAAAGCGATCTCTGGCTTCAAGGTTACCCAGAAGTTCCCGCAAGGCTTCCGCGATCACGTACAACGGTGTTTGACTCGAGACTTGCCTGAACGAAATCCGCAAACCACGCGGCGCAAATTGCTCGAGTAAAAAAGTTTTCCCGACGCCCGCTTCACCAAACACCACGGTCAACGGCACACGGCTCGAGGACAGCTCAGAGAGTGCGGTTTCGCGTCCGATCAACGGCACAATCAACGCCTGTGAAGCCACCAATGGCACTGGCGTACTCGGCTCGAGTTTTTGTGCTGCTCGAATTTGCTGCGCAAGTTGTAGCGTAACAGGCAATGGCTCGAGTCCCAATTCTTCTTTTAGTAACCGCTTGCATTCTTCAAACTGCGCCAACGCCGCCTCGCGGTTGCCGAGCAGATACTCAAACCGCATCACTTCACGGTATTGGCGTTCTTGCAAGACATCTTCTTTTAAAACGTTCTTATGCAACTCGAGCGCCCCAAACCAATCGCCCTTGGTCTCAAGTCGCTCTGCAAGCTCGAGTTGCGCCCGACGATGTACTGTGGCGAGCGCAGTTCTTTTCTCGTCAAGCCACGCATCAAATTCGGGGGTTTTTTCCAAACGCAAACCCTTCAAAAATTCGTTCGTGTACACCTCGAGCGCCGCTTCAAGATGACCCGCGTCAATCAAAAATAAGAACTGCGCGACATCAGTGGTTTGCAAACCCAGCAAACGCAGGTTTTCACCAGTTGTTGCCACCTGATCTCGCAATCCCGATTCGCGCAAGCGATGCAATTCACGACGCAAATTTCGCCGCGCACTTTCCTCGTCGTACTCAGACCAGAACACGCTTGCCAATTGCGAACGCGACGTTTCACCCTCGAGCGCCAAAAATGCCAGCAATGCCAGTGTTTTACGATGTCCCACCGCCAAACGCTGACCCTCGAGCCAGACCTCACCCGTGCCAAAAAGGCGCAACTCGAGTGCGCTTGTGGTTTTGAGGGTTTCCGCCCTGAGTGTCATTCAAGTGATTATCCACGAAAAAAGATATTTCTGCCAGACTTAGGAAAAAAGAGTTTCGTGAACAGTTGATTGACCATGTGCTTTGATAAAAAGCTGTCGAGACGCACGAAAGTCTTAACGCTTGGGTGCTAGACTTTTTGCATGTGAAGCACACCCGAAGGAATAATTCTTGATCCCACTCACCAAAAAATCAGGTTCGAGGGGTTGGTCAAAATCTGATCCGAGAAACAGTTGAAAGCGGCGTAGAAAACGCAAATTTAATCAATCAGTTGACGCAATCGTAAAAAATTTAAGAACTCGGTTGGCTTCAAAATAACAGCTTCTCCAAGTATTCCCAATTCCAAAACCCCAATATTATCGCTGCTGACCAAAGCATTCGCGTTCCCTTGCTCGGTGATCGCAATTAAAAAATTGTCTTTCGGGTCTTTTGAATCTCTCGAGTTTTGGTTGCCCCGCACGTACAAACCGTCCGAATGCAATTGATTGACAAGCGCACCAATCCGATTGCGTTTCAAACGCTTTTTCAAACGAGGGTACGCACAAACCAGTTTGATTTCCTCGAGCAACTCGAAGTTGTACAACACTACAAAAGCCCGATGTTCCCAAGCCCGAATAATTTCGCCACACAAGCCATTAGGGTGCAGCATCGCGCTGATAAACACGTTTGTATCCAAAACAACTTTTAACACTAACCTCGAGCATCCCGCACAGCACGTTGTGCTTCAAGTGCCAGCATCAAGCCGTCCTCTTCAGACAAGTCATGATTGACCGCATCATCCTCGAGAATTGCTCGAAAATTATCGGCTCTACGCTCGAGTTCAACCAGCGCTTGTTCAATCACGTCGGCTTGAGAGGTTTTTAAACTGCTTTGAAGTTTTTCGATACGTCTGAGCGCATCTTTTGACAATGCGATTTCCATAGCCAGATTGTACACGATTGACTCAAATTTCGATGTGGTGTGCCTTCATGCAGTGGTGCTAAACTTTTTGCATGGGAATAACACCCGAGCAAATGATTTTAGATGCCGCAAACGCAAACGTTCGCCTCGAGTTCATTAGGGGTGTTCCACTGTGGGAAGCCAGTCCAGTCGCAGGGCATCAACTCGAGATAGACCGAATTCAGCACAGCATCAAAGCGCTCGAGGGCAATCAAACTTGCATTCATCTTGCCAATACGCTTTTCAAATTTGTGGATGGATCACTGAAATCCCCAGACATTGCAATTCTCTGCCAAGAATTAAAACCCGAACAACTTTACAGCGCCCTCGAGATTGTTCCCGAAGCCGTGGTTGAAGTGATTTCCGAAGGTTACGAATACAAAGACCTGGAGGTTGCCCCCAGTTTTTACCTTGGCTTGGGCGTGAAAGACGTTTTGATTCTCGAGCCACGCACAAAAATTGTCTACCACCACCGTAAAGACAGCAAAACACGGCTCGAGTCACCCGTAAAATTGAATCTCGAGTGCGGTTGCGAAATTGAGGTTTAACAGGCTGTTTGGTGCTGTTTAAACTTGTTGAAAAACTGTTCTTGTACTAAAGTGAAACCATGATTTCAATGCCTGAAATTCAAAAACTCAGTGTTTCCGAGCGCCTTGATTTGCTCGAGAACATTTGGGAAAGCTTGACGCTCGAGGATGCCGTTCCTGAATTGACAGATCAACAAAAGCTCGAGATTGATAAGCGACTTGCTGCGCATGACGCAAACCCAAATCGAGGGCGTCCTTGGTCTGAAGCCCGAGAGCGCCTTGCGAGACGTTCTTGATTCGGTTCTTAACCTTAACCGAAGAAGCCGAACAAGATTTACTCGAAGCTCGAGATTGGTACGACAAGAAACAAATTAAGCTCGGTGACGATTTTATGTTTGCTGTCGATGCCTGTTTTGCCAGTATTGAACGCAACCCAGAAATGTTTATTTTCTCGCATGGTCGGGTAAGACGGGCTTTGATGAAAAAATTTCCGTATGTTGTACTTTTTCGAGCCTCCGTAGAAGAAATTCTGATTGTGGGCTGTTTGCACACCCGTCAAGATCGCTCAAAATGGGAAGAACGTTGAGAATCTCGAGCCTCTATCCAAAGCTCGAGACTGCTTAACGACTTGATACCCATGATGCAAACCTAGGTTGAATTCAAGATTTATCGAACTATGAGTCTAAAACTAATCATTGCTGAGCCAATTAGACCAACCAATATCCTTGCACCTATTCGACCTAAAATTTTTACGATGTCAGAAAATCGATGATCTTTAAAATAGAAATCAGGGTTTAGTAGACTTGTACCAACTAAAATGACACCAAATGCAAAAGGAAGTATGCCCTTATCGCTCATATTTATTCAACTCCATTGAAAATAGTACCAAATGAGATAAAAACCTCGAGCCTCAAGTGGAAGCTCGAGACTCCTAAATTTACCTCAATTTACGGTTTTAACGCGTTTGTTCACGTAATCCATCAACACATACTGTCCAACATTGTGCGGTGTGGTAAAATACGCTTTGCCATGCGTCATTTCGGCTACTTTTTTGACGAACGCAATCAAATCTGGGTCCCTTGCCAGCATGAAGGTGTTGATTTGAATGCCTGCACGCCTGCATTGCGCGACTTCACGGATGGTTTCGCCCATTACGAATGGGTCTAAACCCCAAGCGTTTTTGTAAATTCTGCCGTCGGGCAAGGTCAACGCCGAGGGTTTACCGTCGGTAATCATGATGATTTGTTTCATGTCTTTGTTCTCGCGTTTTAACAGTTGTTGCGCGAGCCTTAAACCGCCTGCGGTGTTCGTGTGATACGGACCAACTTGGCATTGCGCCAGTTTGCCCAAAGGTATTTCTTCGGCAGAATCGTGAAACAAGACAAACTTGATCGTGTCACCCGCGTATTGGGTGCGGATCATGTGCGCGAGTGCCAGTGCGACTTGCTTGGCGGGTGTGAACCTGTCCTCGCCGTACAAGATCATGCTGTGCGAACAGTCCAGCATCACAATCGTTGCGGCACTGCTTTTGTACTCGGCTTGACGCACCACCAGATCGGATTCCTCGAGATTCTCGAGTCCTTTTGCCATCGTGTTGGTCAGGGTCGCGCCAATGTCGAGGTTGAGGGTGTCGCCAAATTCGTAATCTTTCAGGTCGCCCGTCATCTCCACGCCCGACGCATATTCTTTGGTGTCGTGCCGTCCCATGCTGGACTTGCCCAAACCACCCAGCAAATCGCGCAAGGTTTTGTAACCCAAGAAATCAATGCTTTTGTCGGTCAGTTGAAACTGAGCTTGCCCTGGATCGCCCGCGCCGCCTTGACCGCTGGCTTCACTCGGGGTTGGGTCATCGACGCGAATGTAACCCTCGTCTTTCATGCGTTGAATCATTTTGGAAATTTCTTGGGAAAGACGCGTTTTGTCAAAATCTTTGGTGCTTTGCGCCTCTTTCAGCATGTCGTCAGGAATCAAATCGCGTTCCATCAAAGCCTGCAAAATCGCTTCGCGCAATTCGTCCATGCTCTGCCCAGAGTTTGGGTCGGGGTCGTAAGGATTGTTGAACGCCGACCCGATGATCGAATCGCGGATCATTTCCATGATGCTCGAGGTGTCAATGTCGTCTAAGGTGGATTCGTATTTGGAATAACGGGTTGAGCGGGTTGTGGTTAGCATAAAAGACCTCACTCTCGAGCTTGCTAGTAAACGTCGTCGTGTGTGCCAATATCAATCAGTAAGATGTCATCTTCGGGTTGGTTGTCAACAAATTCAAAAACAATTCGTAAATCATAGGCGACGCTACAGGCGTAATAACCTTTCCACTTCCCTTGCAATTTATGCGTTTTAAGCTTTGTAACTCGAGGGTCTAACTCAAGTTGAGCGATTACTTCGCTAATTTGGACACTGAGTTCTGGATGTTTACGCAGATAGCGGTAGTAAGATTTTTCGAAAACGGCACTAAGTTGAATGTTCGGCATTGATTTCCCGTAAAAATTCGGCTGCTGATTTTGTTTTAAGTTCACCACGACGATATGCAGCGCTGGTTTCGTGTGCCTGAGTAATCATTTCTTCGCGTCTTCGTTCATGGTATCGGCGTTTCATGACATCAAATGCCAATTCTTGCTCATCAAGAGACAATTGCTCGAAAACATCAAATACTTGGTCTAGTGGCGTTGATACAATCATGGGCAGCATCTCCAATCTAAAGAACGAACGTTTAAGATTTAAGCAAATTGCAAACGACGACCTTTGGGTTCTGGAATTGGATCACCAAATTCTTTGGCAGTCTCGAGCCATAAATCAATGGCGTCTTGGGCATTCTCGAGTGCAAGTTGTGAAGTTTCACCGTGCGCTTTGCAGCCTGGAAGTTCGGGAACATCGACAATGAAGACGTTATCTTCTTGACTCCAATAAATGATGGTTTCGTATTTGTGCATTATTCGCCTCGCAATCCGTAGCGCAAAATGATGTCTCGAACTTGCCGAACTTGATAAATCTTGGTGTGCTTGCCATCAGCTTGCAAATTGATACGTTCGTGTATGGCTTCGCGTCTGAAAATATGGTGGCTGCCTTTAATGCGCTCTTCAAAACCGAGTTCTCGTAGCAAAGCACAAAGATCATCAAAATCGGTGTTGGCATCAGATTGACCTAACAGCAGTCGCTCGAGGATTTTTTCGCGTTTACCCACAAAGCCTACTCCTGTTTAATTCCAACGTCCACCACGTCCACGGACTTGTTCTTGCTCGGCGGCGGCGTAGCCAAATTCTTCGCTTCTCGAGACTTTCTTCTTGCCGTACAAACCTTCCAGAATAAATTCGGCGGCTGCCAACGTGTGCGCGTCGCTTTGACCTTCGGCTAAATCTCTGGCGTAACGCAACAAGTTCGGGACTTTATCAAGGGCTTTCACGGCGGCGCTCGCGCCCCCAACTTGAGGAATGTTCAGCACGTTCCCAGCTTCAAACCAATCCTCGAGTTCTTTGGTGTTAAGTTTCCCAGCGCGTCTGGAAAATACTGCGCCTGCGGCTTTGCGAATCATGTCTTTGGCAATGGTGTCAGCGCCTTTAAGCTCGCCTTCGTACTCGAGTTCCATTTTGCCCGTAATCGCGGGAAGCCCAGCGTACAAATCCAGTGGTCGGGCGACGGCGTCAGAATTCTCGAGGAATGATCTGCGTTCGGCGTTGCTGGCAACCAATTCGATCAAACTGATCGGTAAACGCTGCGAGACACCTGATTGTTTGTCCACGCGGTTGTCATCTCGGGCTTGAAAGGCAACCTCTTCAATGATTTCGGCAACAAATCCTGGAATGTCGGCTCGAGAACTCACATCGGTTTCTTGACGGGTGATTTCCATGCCACGTGCAATGTCGCTCGGGTAGTGCGTGCGAATTTCCGAACCGATGCGGTCTTTCAGCGGCGTCACGATCTTTCCTCTGGCAGTGTAATCTTCGGGGTTGGCACTGAACACCAGCATCACGTCAAGCTCGAGCCTGATCGGGTAGCCTTTGATTTGCACGTCCCCTTCTTGCATGATGTTGAACAGACCAACTTGAACTTTTGGTGCAAGGTCGGCAAGTTCGTTGACGGCAAAAATGCCTCGGTTGGCTCGAGGCAGCAGCCCATAATGGATGGTCAGTTCGTTGCCAAGGCTTTCCCCCATACGTGCGGCTTTGATCGGGTCAACATCGCCAATCATGTCGGCGACGGTCACGTCTGGCGTGGCAAGTTTTTCGACGTAACGGTGCGATCTGGGCAACCAACCAATTTTGGTGGCGTCGCCATCGCGCTCGAGGATGCGTTTGGCTTCGCTCGAGATTGGGTTCATCGGATCGTCATGGAGTTCTGTGCCAAGAATGTAAGGCACTTCGGAATCGAGCAGCTCGGTAATGGCACGCAAAATTCTGGATTTGGCTTGACCGCGCAAACCCAGCAAAATAAAGTTTTGGCGTGCCAGCAGCGCGTTCACGACTTGAGGCGTGACGGTGTCTTCATAACCGACCACGCCAGGAAAAATTTGTTCACCAGATTTAATTTTTTTGATCAGGTTTTCGCGGACTTCGTCTTGAACGCTGCGAGCGCGATAACCAGAGGCTTTGAGTTCGGTAAGGGTTGAGGCTTTCATTACACCATCCTTGTTCACAAGAGGGCGAAGAGTCGAAGCGTGGAGCATAGCCTACCAGTCTCGAGCAAACCCGACTGTGCCTTGCATGACGGGATGCTCAAAACTTGAAATGCGCCAAAACCCGTGTAAAACAAGGTTTTTCGAGTATTTGTTCCGAAAATCAGCAATTTGGCTTAGACTAATCCACTAGAACTGCCACACCATCTCGGGAATGGACGCGCATGTCACGAATTTTGCTGATTGAAGACAACCCAGATCAAGCGTTCGTTGCCAGCCGTTTTCTCGAGCGGGCAGGTTTTACCGTGGCGCACGAACTGACGGGCGCAACGGGCTTGGAGGCGGCACGGGTTGGCACCTTTGACTTGATCATGCTCGATTATCAACTGCCCGACACCGACGGTTTAACCTTGCTCGAGAAACTCTTGCCATTTGGTGCGCCCGTGATTTTGGTGACGGGTCGTTCTGAAGCGCAATTGGCGGTCAAAGCCCTGCATGCTGGGGCAGCAAATTACATCGTCAAAGACTCGCATTACCTGGCAAAACTGCCCGATATTGCCAGGGACACGCTCGAGCGGGTTCAAGCCCAAAGCCTCGATTTGATTCCGCCCAAACTTGAGCTTGACGAAAGCGAGACGTTGGAACGCTTCCGGCAAGTGGTTCGCGGTGCGCTCGCGCCACTCGTTAGCGTGTTTCATGAACGCGTGAATTCGCAACCCTTCGGTGATGCTGTCGAAGAACTCGAGCGAGTACTGTCCAGTGCTGAAACAGTCTTGGATGAAGAACTCGAGGTTCTGGATCAATTGTTGTACGAGGCGATGTCCAAAGTGCTGGCGGGTGCTCAGGCTCAAGCGTAAAAATGCCGTAGGGGCAGACATGATGCCACCCTCATCCGTCAGCTTCGCTGCCACCTTCTCCCGCCAAGCGGGAGAAGGACAAAAACCTCGAGCCACACGTGTTGCAAAACCAGACTCCCTTCTCCCGATGTTGGGAGAAGGGTTGGGGATGAGGGTAGAAGCACAATCGCTGATTTTGTGTCTGACAAGAAGAAAACGATTAAGTCGGAGTCAATGAAGCATGCTTCGCCCCTACATTTAGTGGCTTTTCTAAATTTTAGGTTACATTCTTAGAAGTTACGCAGCGGGTGCGGGTGGAGGAATCACAGCTTCAACCTCGAGCGTGATTTTGATTTCGTCGCCGACCAACAATGCGCCCAACTCGAGCACTTGATTCCAGGTCAAATCCCATTCTTTGCGCGAGAGTTTGCCTGTGGCGCTGGCGGCGGTGCGGGTTAAACCCCAAGGGTCTTTGATGGGTGTGGCAGTTTCAACGGCTAGCGTCACGGGTTTGGTGATGCTGCGAATGGTCAAATCACCTGTGACGGTGTATTCGTTGCCACCGTTGGCTTGAACGTTGGTGCTTTTGAAAATGATGGTTGGATGGTTTGCCACGTCGAAAAAGTCAGGGCTTTTTAAGTGACCGTCGCGTTGTGCGTCTTTGGTATCGATGCTGCTGGCGTCAATGTTGGCTTCAAATCCCTCGAGCGCACCAGAGGCGTTGGTGGTGACTGTTCCAGAGAGTGCTCTGAAGTGTCCACGAACGGTGGAGATTGCCATGTGTTTTACGGCGAAGTCGAGGCTGGTGTGGCTGGCGTCAATGTTCCAAATTTGGTTCATGTAAGTTCCTCCTGTTGGGTGATCCCGAACAAGGTACAGTACATAAAATATAGTGATATATGTTGTAAACCAGAATACCAAGTTGTGCTAACATAAATTTGTGAACGAGGTACAACCACTCTGTCCAGCCGTAGCAGCCATTTCCTTTCTGCAAGAGAAGTGGGTTTTGTACATCGTCCGTACCCTACTGGATGGCAGTAAAGGCTTCAACGAAATCCGCCGAGATGTCGGAAACTGCAACCCCAGCACCCTTTCTGAGCGCCTCGAGATGCTCGAGCGCGAAGGTATTGTCAGCAAAACCGTTCACAGCACCATGCCACCACGCACCAGTTATAAGCTGACGTGCGCAGGCTATGAGCTTCAAACTGTTATAGCGGCGATTGACTCTTGGGCGCGGGTGCATTGGAAACCAGCCCCAACACCCGAACTCGAGCCAGCTTAAATTTACAAGCTCAATTTTGCTGTGACTTTGGCAACCAAGGCCGTGTCGCTGGCGTTTTGATCGGGTTGATAGGTGTCAAAATGATGCTGCATCGGAATCCACGGTGCGCGGTCATCGGTTTTGCCCGTTGCAAGATTAAGACTCCAAACGCCATCTTTGCCCAACACCCAAATGCGCTCTTTGGCAAGCTCAGCCGCGTCCAGATGCTCGAGCATGTTCAAGTACAGGTACAAACTCATGCGAAAACCATTGGCAGTAAACCTGTGCCACAAGTTCTGCTGCTCGAGTTTTTGAGTCTCAGGAATGACTGGATCGCCTTTTTCCCAATTCCATTTCAGCACTTCACGACCATACCCCACAAAATAACCGTAATCGGGTTTGAAGGCTGGGGTGCTCTTAAAATTGCCCTCGGGCAGCAAACCCTTGGCGCAAAGCCGCATGTTGGTAAAAAATGAATTGTGCATGTGCATGTTTGTCTCGAGCAAACTGCCAATCATGTACTCACCAACTTTGGTGCTGTTGCTACCACTGACCCGAGCAAAACTGGGATCAATCGTAAAGCCAATCCAAAACCAGGCAAGCCGTATCTCTTCCTCATGCACAAAACTCGAGCGTTCGGCATTCACACTGTCCACCGCAAACTTTGGAAAACCCCTCGCCTCGAGCACCTTTCGCGCATTGGTGACATCAACGCCCGCCATGTTGTTGTGATTGCCTAGTACTTTACGGGCGTTGTCACCAACTTCCCAGAGGTTATTGCCAGGCAGAAATTCTGAAGTTTTAATTACACTCTGCCATTCGGGTTTCTCGAGGTACGAGAACGCCAATTTGCCCTGCATAAAACTCGAGTTTAATTTTTTTTCTTGACGCAACATGTGCTGCCCTATCAAGGCTGCCTTGAATTTTTCATCTGTAAAATTGATTGCATCCACACCCGCTGTCACCGCGAACGGTTGCGTCATCGAATCCACTGCCGTGTACATGCGCCAAAAGTTTTGATCCGAGGAATTCTCGAGGTACGCAGTTTGCAACGCCTGCCACTCGAGACGCTTTTCTGGAATCGGTTCACGCGCAATGTCCGTCACCCAATCGTTCATGGTTGCCATATCAGTACCCTGAAACGCATCACTTGACCAACGTGGATAAACAATTCCTGTCGGCATCGAACGCAAATTGATCGCCAGCATTTCATTGCAGGCAGCTTTGGCTTTCTCGAGCGAATCCACTGGAGCACCCATCAAAATGGGTGTGATCGTCTCGAGTTGATGCCCAAAAGAAATGTCGCGTTCGATGGTGGTGTTGCCGGGAAGTGCCGCACCCCCAGGTTGAAACGGTCTAAACTCGAGCGGATTTTCGCCAACCAGTTGATATTTCTCTCGGGTGTTGTGAATCGCCTGCACCAACGCCTTGGCTTCGTTTTCGGTTGCGCCGTCAGTGGTTGCCCGACGGTGAATCGTAAAATCCGAAGACCCAATCCGTGCCAGATCATAAAAATCTGCTCCGTGACAACCACTGCAAGAACCCTTGATCTGCTGTTTGCGCCATAAATTCAAAGCCGTCCTGGAAACCGCCGTCGGATCAGTCAAATCCACCAGTGGTTCAGGCGCAGGATTCGAGCCACACGCGGTCAAGAACAAAAAAGTCAGCACCGAAATTGCAGAAATTTGACGCAGCAACATAAAAAACCTCGAGTTACAAAAGCTGATTTCAATATCTAAAATCAGTATCGCACCTCGAGCGTGAAGGTCGTGGGAAAAAATCACACCACAAATCAAACGGTAGCGTGCAGAACACTTTATAAGCCTCGAGAAACTATGAGGCAACGACAGGCTTAGGCAAGTCAATCAACTTCAGCATCGGAATTTCCTTGCAGTTGGTTAAAAATGGACAACGCTGACACTCGCCGTAAATTTCTTGCGGCAGCGTCGCTTCCTCACGCGGGATTCTGGCATACCCGCAACGTTCAAAAAAGCGTTGTTCATACGTCCAGGCGAACAAACGCTTTAGACCCCAATCCCTTGCCAATCTTTCCGCGCCGAGCACCAACCAACGCCCCAAGCCCTTGCCCTGATAATTCGGCGCGACCGCCAAACCTCGCACTTCCGCCAAATCCTCTGCCATACGATGTAAACCCACCACACCCGCCAGTTCATGGTTTTGATCCTCGAGCAACAAAAACTCGTGAATCGTACTCGCCAGAAGCTCATGACTGCGCTCAAGCATCCGACCACGCTCCGCCCAATACTTGATGAGGTCATACAAACGTGGGATATCCTCGAGTGTTGCCGCACGAAGCTCGAGCGGGGCGGCAGGGGAGAGTTGAGGCAGGGGATTTACGGGTTGAGTCTCGAGCGACCTTGCCCGAAGGTGCGTTTTAAGGTCAAGAGGGGCGTTAGGCATTTGAGGTTTCCTCCTTTGGAGATTTGAATAACGAAATTGGTTGCAACGGTAAGGCATAACGGCAGGGCGCAGGGTGCAAAGGCAGGGCGCAGCGAGCAGCGCCCCTACGGATTTTGGATGGATTTTCTGGCAGTTTCGATGGCTTCTTTGACCCGAATTGGGGCTGTGCCGCCGTAACTCGTTCGGGCGTTGACGCTGGCTTCAACGGTCACAACCTCGAGCGCTGCAAGACTTAATTTAGGATGGGCATTCTCGAGTTCTGCGGCGGTTAATTCCCAAAGTTGACGTTTGGTATTGACGCACAAACCCACCAGTTTTCCAACAACTTCGTGCGCGTCACGGAACGGCACACCTTGACGCGCCAAATAATCTGCCAAGTCTGTTGCTGTGCTATACCCTCGAGCCGCCGCGAGTTTGGTCGTTTCGGTTTGCCATGCGCATTTTGGCAGCATCTCTGCATAAAGTTGCAAGATCACCTCGAGCGTGTCGGCGGCATCAAAAACGGGTTCTTTGTCTTCTTGAAAATCTTTATTGTAAGCAAGTGGCGTGCCTTTCACGACGGTCAAGAGCGCCATCAAATCACCAAAGACGCGCCCCGCTTTGCCCCTTGCCAATTCACTGACATCGGGGTTTTTCTTTTGCGGCATGATGCTCGAGCCTGTGGTGTGCGAATCGGGCAGGATCACAAAACCAAACTCGAAACTCGAGTACAAAATCAATTCTTCAGAAATTCTGGATAAGGTCGCCATGCAAATGCTGGCGGCACCCAAAAACTCGAGCGCGAAATCCCGAGAACCCACGCTGTCCAAACTGTTGCGGGTTGGAGCGGCAAACCCGAGTTCTTTGGCGGTGGCAAAACGATCAATCTGCCAC
This sequence comes from Deinococcales bacterium, assembly GCA_031391225.1. GTDB lineage: Bacteria > Deinococcota > Deinococci > Deinococcales > JAAFIG01 > JANXTZ01. Next base: position 2,737 of record JANMUC010000354.1, on the reverse strand, counting down.
GGTGTTCCCGCCAGAGCGCCAGCCCCGAGCGGGCTTTCATTCATGCGATTTGCCGCGTCATAAAACCTCGAGATGTCCCGATTGAACATCTCGAAATACGCCATAAACCAATGCGATAAAAGAATTGGTTGTGCCACCTGCAAATGCGTGTAACCAGGCATGATCGTGCCAAAATTGCGTTCGGCTTCCGACAACATCACCTCACGCAGAACCTCGAGTTTATGCGCCATGCGAATGCAAGCCCGTTTCACCCAAAAACGAAAATCGAGCGCCACCTGATCGTTTCGGCTTCGTGCCGTGTGTAATTTCCCAGCCACCGCGCCAATCAATTCTTTCAAGCGCGTTTCGACGTTCATGTGAACATCCTCGAGTTCGGTACGCCACGGGAACACGTCAGACTCGACTTCTTTCAGCACATCATCCAAACCGTCCAGAATTTGCCTGACTTCCTCGTCCTCGAGAATCCCAGTTGCGCCCAGCATTTTTACATGCGCTTTGCTGCCCGCAATATCCTCGAGCACCAAGCGCTTATCGAAATCCACGCTGGCGTTAAAAGCTTCAACGAGTTTGTCAGTCGGGGCTTCAAAACGCCCACCCCACGGTTTTTTATTGCTCATGATTGATCCTTAATTGATTCTCGAATGGCTCGCTCGAGTAAATCTGATAAGTTCATTTCTGCCGCCCAACGTTGCAAATATTCAAAATCCAATTGATCTTTCTGTATTTGTAAAACCCCAGCCACATCACGCCACTGACGTTCTGAGCCATCAGATAAGCGATACCACTCGAGCTTTCGGAGAATGCTGTCTTCTGCCGTAATGAAATTCGTTTCTTCGGCAATAAAAACCCTGTTGAAACTGATTTGGTCATATGTACGCGAAGCCAATGGAAAAATGTCTATTTTGATGTATGTCTCGAGATGAATCAGATTGAAAGATTGACCAGATTTCAGCGCGTCAGAAATCAACTCGGCATCGGCGTAATATGCACCTTGTAATGCGTTCACCAAAACTGGAACGTGTTTTAATTCAATGTTTGCGATCAAATCAGCATCCATTGTTGCTCGAGCCAAACCATGAACACTGCTTGCCAAAGAGCCACCAACGCGATACGACACGCCCAAACGTTCAAATACGGCGATTAACGGTTGTAACGCAATGAGCGCTTCGTTATTCACGGTAAGCCTTGCCCAACGCACCTCGAGCCAATTTTTCCCCGTAATGTGCCTCGAGCCAACGTTGCAAACCGAGTTCGCCATGTCTTGCCACAAATTGCTTTCTCGAGAGTTCAATCACACCACTCGAGAATCGCATTGCAAGTTTCAAACGTTCGCCAGGAGTTAATGCACGCAACATCTCGAGACGTTTTTGCTCCATTTTTGGATGCGTGTCATTCATGCAAAATCTCCTCGAGATGGGGCGCGTTGAAACAAATATTTTCGCATTGTGATCGGTGGTTGACTCTTCGGATTCGCGTGGTTGTACTTAATGCTCGAGTCTTCAAAAAAACCTTGACGCTTGTAAAACTCGAGCAAGCCTGGTTCGTCGGTTCGTACCGCAAGTCGTAATTCTTCAATCCCTCTCGAGGTTGCCCGAATCATGATTTCGTTCATCAACCACGTGGATAACCCGCGTCCACGATAAGCGGGCAGGATGCCAAGCCGACCAATTTCCCAAGCGATTGCGCCGGCATACGTGACTTCGGGTGTGCTCTCGCCCATGACTGGATACCAACGCACGCTGCCCACAGGAACGCCATCAAGAAACATGATGATCGCGCTGCCCTCACGCAAACTTTTGGTCACCATTTCAACCGATTCAAAATGTCCGCTCGAGTTTGTGGGTTTACCAACCCAGCATTCACGCGTCAGCCGCGCAATCAATTCCGCATCCTCGAGTGTGGCGGTACGCAGTTCTGGAATCATGATGGTTCTTTCAAATGCGCTGGAATACTTTCAGGCTCGAGCCAACGAACGATTTTCTTGGTTTCTGATGCGTACAAAATTTCTCGAGTGGTGCTTTCACCCACATAACCGCCCACGTTCACCACCAGAATTTCGTCTGCCAAATTAATCTTTTGAAAATGTAGCAACCCAAGTTTTTGTTTTACTTGCTCGAGTTCGGCGCTTGTCAAACCCGCAAAAATCTCGTCTTCTGTTTTGCGGTCTGACGCGATTGAAAGCACGATCTTTCCAGCCAAAGTTTCCTCGAGATTCAATTTTGAGAACACGTCAAAAAACCGTGTTGAACCGCATAAACACACGATGGTTGGACGCTCGAGATTAAAAAGAAATTTAGAATTTGATGGATTCACAGATACAAACTTTCATGAATATTGAAAATCAGACGAAGTTTTAGCTAGTTCATTACTGATATTAAAAATTGATTCGTAACAAAACTTAGGATTCTCAGTCCAGATTTGTTTTCCATCAATCCATTCTGGTTCTTCGGAAAAAACAATTTCTACCCCAGATTCGAGCCGAAAAGTTTCGTAACCTTCGCCTGGTGTGCTCGAGAGATGTTGGAAATTTATGTTTTCAGATTCAAGAGCTTTTTGTGTTTTTGCGATACCCGATTCCCAACGAAGCACCCATGGGTCAATCAGAAACTTTTTATTTTCACGAGGACGATTACCTAAATCATCCTTATCACGAAATCCCCAAATGATAATTCCGTAAACTTTATGAAGACGTTGATTTTTATGTCAATCTCGAGCTTCAGAAAGTTTACGGAATTAT
>JANMUC010000330.1:0-4457 GCA_031391225.1 Deinococcales bacterium | reverse complement strand
CGAATTCATGGGGAGTACGCGCCACAATAAAGCATTTCTGGAGGTAGAAGTGAGTATATTAAATGAGTTATGACCTTGAGGTCTGGAAAGAAGATAAACCGATTGGGAGTCGAGAAGCTGCGGAAAAAATAAAAAAATACTGGGAAGTAGATCGCTCAGTTTTTTTGATGCATCCAGATGTGGAGTTATTCGCTCGAGAAATAATTGAAGTTTTTCCTTTTGAATTACCAGAAAATCAAAATCCAATTTGGAGTGGATTTGATGAAACAAAAGCTTTTATTTCAATGAATCTTGGTTTTAGCCATGTTTCGGATGCGTTGCCTAAAATTATTGAAATTGCTCAAAAGCATGAATTGGTATGTTTTGATGGTCAAAGAGGGATTGTTCATTATCCCCCATTCCTTGCAGCAATGGGCTATCTTCGACTTTCAAATACATTAAATGAAGTAATTGACTACCCAAATGAAACAGAAATTCAAGAACAGATTGCTAAGTTGCATCTTGAAGAAAATAACTTCTTGATTCTCGAGAAAAAAAATCAGTATTATATGCAAACTAAAATTGATGATAACGGGAAAACCTTTACACTTGAATATCGAGATGGTTCAGAAGACAAACACTTTTACAGTTTAAATGTGTCACGCGAAGAAGTCACACAAGCTTTTATTGAATACTCAAAAAATGAAATGCACTGGATGGAAAGATTTGATTGAAAGAAATTAAAATTGAGTCACTGAGCTAAAACTTTGATTCTTTGAATAAATTAGAAACAATGAAGCCAGATTTCCCCCTCTTTAACCCTCGATGGAGACTCTATGCCTACAGTTGCCGAACTTTTCCAAACCCTTGATTACGGCTCTGCGCCCGAATCCGATTCCGAAGCTGTCACGTGGCTCGAGCGTCACAAGCGAAAATTCGATTTGTTTATTGGCGGCAAGTGGGTCAAGGCAAAATCTGGCTCGAGTCTCGAGACGCTGAATCCTGCAAATAAAAAAGTGTTGGCGAGTGTGGCTGTCGGAAATGAAGCGGATGTCGATGCGGCGGTCAAAGCGGCGCGAAAGGCTTTTCCTGCGTGGTCGGCGCTCTCTTCTCATGCTAGAGCCAGGTATTTGTATGCGCTGGCAAGATTGGTGCAAAAGCATTCAAGGTTGTTTGCGGTGCTCGAGACTTTGGACAACGGCAAACCAATTCGGGAAACCAGGGACATTGATATTCCGCTCGTGGCGCGTCATTTTTACCATCACGCGGGTTGGGCGCAATTGCTCGAGACTGAATTTTCGGGCTTTAAAGCTGTGGGTGTGGTCGGGCAGATTATTCCCTGGAATTTTCCACTGTTAATGCTGGCTTGGAAGGTTGCACCCGCCCTGGCGGCTGGCAATACGGTGGTGCTCAAACCCGCCGAGTTCACGCCGTTAACAGCGTTGTTGTTTGCCGAAATCGCGCTTGAGGCTGGGATTCCTGCGGGTGTGATTAACATTGTGACTGGCGATGGCGAGACTGGCAAAGCGCTTGTCAATCATGCCCTTGTGGACAAAATTGCCTTCACGGGCAGTACCGAAGTCGGACGTTATATTCGCGGTGCAACCGCAGGCAGCGGTAAAAAACTGAGCCTCGAGCTTGGCGGCAAATCACCGTTTATTGTCTTTGAAGATGCCGACCTTGACAGCGTGGTCGAGGGCGTGGTCGATGCAATCTGGTTCAATCAAGGCGAGGTTTGCTGTGCGGGCAGTCGCATTCTGGTGCAAGAAGGCATTCAAACCAAACTGATCGCAAAACTGAAAGCCAGACTCGAGACGCTGCGTGTCGGCAATCCACTCGAAAAGAACATTGATGTTGGAGCGCTGGTTTCAAGCGAACAACTCGAGCGCGTGACCAGTCTGGTGGCGCGTGGTGTGGCGGAAGGCTCGAGCTTGTGGCAACCAAAAACAGCCTGCCCAACGAATGGTTATTTCTTCCCGCCAAGTTTGTTCACCAACGTTCAACCCAGCAGCACGATAGCGCAACTCGAGATTTTTGGTCCTGTGGTCGTGATGATGTCGTTCCGCACACCAGAAGAGGCGGTGGCACTGGCAAACAACACCGTTTATGGACTCGCCTCGAGCGTCTGGACGGAAAACATTAACCTCGCGCTTGATATCGCGCCGAAAATTAAAGCGGGCGTTGTCTGGGTGAATTGCACCAATCAACTCGATGCTGCAGCCGGTTTCGGTGGCTACCGCGAGAGTGGTTTTGGTCGTGAAGGTGGACGTGAGGGCATGTTTGAATACCTCAAACCAACTTGGCATAAACCCCAAAAATCTGTCATAGGGGCGCATGGACATGCGCCCACGCGAGAAGAAAACCCAGACAACAATCCAATCTCGAGCCTCCCAGCCCTAGACCGCACCCCGAAATTGTTTATCGGCGGCAAACAAGCCCGTCCTGACAGCGGTTACTCGAGCGCGATTTACAGCTCGAGCGGAAAGTTACTGGGCGAGGTTGGCGAAGGCAACCGCAAGGACGTGCGAAACGCTGTCGAAGCCGCGAACGCCGCCAGTGGTTGGTCTAAAGCCACCGCGCATTCAAGGGCGCAAATCTTGTATTACATTGCCGAGAATCTTTCGGCTCGAGAGTCCGATTTTGTGGCTCGTATTTTCAGCATGACAGGAAACAAAAAATTGGCAAAACTCGAGGTGGAAACCAGTATCTCGAGGTTGTTCACGTATGGCGCATGGGCAGACAAGTTTGATGGCGCGGTGCATAACGTGCCGATTCGTGGTGTGGCGCTTGCCATGAATGAACCGATTGGCACGATGGGCTTAATTTGCTCAGAAGGATTTCCATTGCTCGGTTTGATCTCGTTGGTCGCACCCGCCATTGCAATGGGCAACACCGTGATCGCCATTCCAAGCCAAACGCAGCCGCTCGCCGCCACCGATTTTTACAGTGTGCTCGAGACCTCTGATGTGCCTGGTGGCGTGGTGAATATCATTACGGGCGATTCGAGCAGCCTCGCCAAAACCTTGGCGGATCATTTGGATGTGGATTCGGTGTGGCACGCCAAACATGCCGAATTGATTGAACGCGCAAGTGCCGCAAATCTCAAACGAACTTTTAATCTTGAAGCTCGAGACTGGTTGGATGTGATTCAAGGCGAAGGGCGAGAGTTCTTGCGTGAAGCCTCGCAAGTCAAAAATATTTGGATTCCATACGGAGAATAAATTATGATTACAGACCTGGCACACAGCGCTTTTCGCGTTCACGACCTCGAGAAATCCCTGGCTTTTTACGCGCTGCTGGGACTCAAAGAATCCTTTCGCCTGAATCACGACGACGGTTCGGTCATGCTGGTTTACTTGCACATCGGCGCAGATCGTTTCCTCGAATTGTTCCCAGGCGGTGCGCTCGAGAATCCGCAGAACAGTTTCATGCACATCTGTTTAACTTCTGACAAATTGCATGAGGATGTTGAAATGCTGCGTGAAAAGGGCGTAAAAATTGATATCGAGCCGAAAATGGGTTTGGATTTGAACCTGCAAGCTTGGATTTCTGATCCTGACGGAAACCCAATCGAATTGATGCAACTTTCAGATCAATCCCCGCAACGGCAGGTCGCTCGAGGTGAGGCGATTTCGTTCAAGCAGTAAATCTCGAGTTTTACAGGAGGCTTTATGCAATTCACTCAACTTGGTCGCAGTGGTCTAAAAGTCAGCCGTCTTTGCCTTGGCACCATGAATTTTGGTCCTGAAACTTCTGAACCCGACAGTTTCAAAATCATGGACGCGGCGCTCGAACGGGGCATCAATTTTTTTGATACCGCGAACGTGTACGGGCGCAAAATCAGCCTTGGCTTTACTGAAGAAATCATTGGGCGCTGGCTCGAGCAGGGTGGCGGACGGCGCGAGAAAATTGTTCTGGCAACCAAAGTCTACGGCGGCATGGGCGACGGTGCGAACGATGGACGCTTGAGCGCCTATCACATCCGCAACGCCTGTGAAGCCAGTTTAAAACGCCTGAAAACCGATCACATTGACCTGTATCAGATGCACCACGTTGACCGCAACACGCCCTGGGAAGAAATCTGGCAGGCGATGGAATGGTTGGTCGCGCAGGGCATGGTTTTGTATGTCGGCTCGAGCAACTTCGCAGGTTGGCATATCGCGCAGGCAAACGAAGCCGCCAAGTCGCGGCACTTTATGGGTTTGATTTCCGAGCAAAGCATTTACCACCTGAACAACCGTCACATCGAACTCGAGGTGATTCCGGCGTGCCGATCTTACGGTTTGGGCTTAATCCCTTGGAGTCCACTGGCGGGTGGCTTGCTGGGCGGTGTGCTGCAAAAGATTGCCGAGGGTCGCCGCTCGAGTGAGGCGATTCAGGCGCGGGTTGAAAAACACCGCCCGCAACTGGAGGCGTATGAGGCACTGTGCAAAGATTTAAACGAGACACCCGCCGATGTCGCGCTGGCGTGGCTATTG
>JANMUC010000251.1:0-2344 GCA_031391225.1 Deinococcales bacterium | reverse complement strand
CCCTGGACACCACCATGCTCGAGGATATTGCCCAACGCGCCCGAGCCATTATTACCCTAGAAGACAACACCGTGGTCGGCGGTTTTGGTGCGGCGGTACTCGAGCATCTGGCAAGCCGAGATTTAAAACCCGACGTGCGTTTAATGGGTATTCCCGATCATTTTATGGATCACGCCGAAGTCAGCAGCCTTCACGCCCAAGCTGGCATTGACGCAGCTGGCATTAAGGTCATGCTCGAGAGTTTGGGTGTGCCTGTGGGTGTGGTTGTCGGGGATTGAAGTTTTGCTCGAGAGACCATAAAGTAACGGAAGCGCATCACAGCGCTTCCGTTTGTTTTTGACATGATAACTATGAGATTGATGCTATAGTGCTGTTTAGCCTCCGTAACCACCTGCACCTGGATTTGCAAGGACAACGGTAAGGTTTGCAAGAGCGAAGGTTGTTAAGATTGCAATTACTTTTATAAGTTTTTTCATATGCTCAGAGTGTACGGAAGTATTAATTATGACTGTATTAGAGGAACTTAGTCCAATTCAACGACTCGCGCAGAGTGCTTGTCATGCCGAAGGTTGGCAGTTCTATCAACAGCTTCCTATGCCGTCTTCGTCAGATGATCGTTGGGCTGGAGTTTGTCTTTGGAATTTGGGACGTTTAGAAGAAGCTCGTACCATGTTTACTCGAGCAAAGCGTCGTGGTGAAACTGGAGCGCTGGTTGGTCTTGCATCGATTTCTCGTTTATTGGGTTTATTGAATGATTGCGAATCGTATTTAGAATTGGCACTTGATAGTTCATTAAGTGCAGATGATTGGGTTCGCGCTTTGCGTGAACGTGGTGATTTGCACATGGTATGTAATAACCTTAAGGCTGCACTTGAATCCTATTCTGACGCTAGGTTAGAGGCTGAACTTTGTCCTGAAGCGAAAAGTCTAATTCCAATAATTGATCATTCACTCGGTTATACACATCATTTACTAGGAAATGATCGTAAAGCTAGAGAGTTAATAGATCGTGCCATGCTAAGTACCGACCCGAAATTTCGATTGTATGTCCGAGTATCACGTATATTGATTTACATTTATAGTGGCGATTTCTTAAATGCAGAAAGTGAATTTGCCAATCTAAATCTTGAAGAGATTAACAGTTCTTTGATTCAATCAATAAAACTTTATGGTGGTGCGATTCTAAGAATCGCACAGAAAAACTGGGTTGAAGCACAGCTCTTGTTTAATCAGAGTATTGAAATTACTGAAACAAACGGTTTTATTGAAACCGATTGCCTTTCTAAACTTGGAATCTGCAAAACTTATATTGGAATGGGTCAACTGAACAACGCTCGAGCTGCACTCAAACGTGCTGAAAACCTCAAAATTAGCCCTGAGTACAGTGCGGCGCAAAACTTAACCGCTGGTGTCCTCTGGACAAATCTCGGTCAACTCGAGAAAGCCTACGAATACCTTACAAATGCGCAAGAGTATTACCAAACTCACGAAATGGCTCGAGAACTTGCATGGTCGCATCTTCACTTTGCGGTCTGGCATCTCAAAAACAATGACTCTGAAGCTGCCTCAAACTCGCTCGAGAACGTTTCAGACATCGCCAATGCCCTTGGTGGTAACGCTTTCTTAATGCTCGAGTTGCGCTTAATAAGTGATATTCAAGCGCTTGCCGCCATTGCCACGCCTTACGGTTTAAATGCCTTAAAACCTGTACTGGAGTCAGATTTTGATGCCCAAGAAGTCAAACTACCGCTCGAGCATCGACCTGTGGTCAAAGAATTTCGGATTCGGGCATTTGGACAACCGATGCTGCTGGCAAACGGAAAACCAGTCCATTTAAGTTCCACCGCCAAAACGCTAGAGCTTTTGTCATATTTGATGCTGCACCCAATGAGCACCCTCGAGAAAATTTTGACCGACGTGTTTGAAGAATCTGAACCGAAGGCGGCACGCAATAATTTTCACCAAATTAAACACCAATTGCCGCTTTCATCTAACGGTTTGGAAATCACTTATGACCGTGTGACCCGCACGTATTCGCTCGAGCCAGGCACGGCTGGTTTGGCTTGGGACTACAGTGAGATTATGCGTTACCTAAGTGTTCCTATAGATAATGATCTCAACCTTGCACTCGATTTGTACGCGGGAGCTTTCCTGCGTCACTCGAGCGCCGAATGGGTTGAGGAGGTTCGGTCTAACGTGGAATGGCTTATGGTGCGTACAGGTTTGAAAGTGGTACAGGACTTATTTGAACGCGGCGATTTTGACGCGTGCCGCAAAATGACCGAGCGCTTGCGCAAGGTCGAACCGCTTGATCTTGGTTTGAACGAGTTGTTGGTGCGTGCCA
>JANMUC010000227.1:0-6776 GCA_031391225.1 Deinococcales bacterium | reverse complement strand
GCCGCACCCGCGCCGATCACGTTTGAGTAATTGTCGGCATCTTTCAGGGTGTGCGGATAAGCGGTTTCGGCAATGATGATCGGTTTCTTAAAGCGTTTGGCGAGAGCATCCAAGCTGCCCTTCAAGCTGCTCAAGCTTCCGTTCCAGTATGGATAATATGAAAGCCCAATCACATCGAATTTCGCACCAGAAGTCTCGAGTTTTTCAAAAAACGATTGCGCCAAGAACGCGTTTGAGCCTCGGTCAATATGAATCATGATCTGAAGGTTTTGACCCGTTGGCGTTCCGTCATTAACACCAGCAATACCAGCCTTGACCAGCGTCGCAAAGGCTTCAAAACCGCTTTGACTGACGCCGTTAATTTGCCCAATCGGATACAGCATTCCGTTGGTGATTTCGTTGCCAACCTGCACCATGTCAGGCAGGGTATTCTGGGCGTTCAGTTCCTCAAGCACACTTTTGGTGTAATTGCGGACACTTTGCGCCAAGGTGCTTAAATCCTGCCCAGCCCAGGCTTTGGGAATGTCTTGATGCCCTGGATCAGCCCAAGTGTCGGAGTAATGCAGGTCGAGCAAGAATTTCATGCCTGCGGCTTTGATGCGGGTCGCCATGCGTTTGACTTGGTCAAGGTTGTTAAAATTTTGTTCTGGGTCAACCCAAAGGCGCAAACGCACCAAGTTGGCGTTGTGGCGTTTCAAAATTTGTTCGGCTGGGGCAACCACACCCGCTTCGGAAAAAGTTTTCCCCACATCCTCGAGTTGAATCAGGGTCGAAAGATCATGACCAACAACCATTGGCGCTGCTGATTGAGCAAACACCCGTAAAGCCACAATGCAAGGCAACTTTTTTGTGCCGCTCACGGTCAAACGCACGTACCTGGCGCTGGCATTAAAGCTTGTAACTCGAGTCTCGAATTGCTGCACGTTTTCGGCAGTTGTTTGTACTGCAACCCAGCTCGAGCCTTTTAAAACTTCAAAACGGCTGTTGAACTGCCCTGCGCTGCCCCAAGTAATGCCTGTTCCCGTCAATCGGCGCTCGAGTCCCAGATCGATTTTAAGGCTGTAAGAGCGCACGGTTTTGTTTGGACACCACAGGCTTTCGGTGTCGCCGTCGAGAATGTTTTTCAGGCTGTTGTCTTTGATTTTATCGGCATAAATTGGGCGATCTATGGCGATGTCCAAACCGGGTGGCAATTTTTGCATGGTGGTTTCTCCGAGTGAATGGGCACAAAGCAGCGCTGCCAGAACAAGTGCCATTCGAGCAGTCCTGGGTTGGCATATTGGTACCAAAATGGAAAACGATTTCTTCATGATTGCGAAAGAGCATAGCAGGTTGATCTCGATAAAACCAGCACACGGTAAATCTGAGCGTTGGTGGACTACCTGATTCAATAAACCTCAGTTTTGTAAACCAGAACGTTATTTTAAAACTCGAGTTTCTGAACTTGAAGTCAAAGTATTGGGTCTTGACAAAAGTCAGAAATAGTTCCAAGATGGAAAACGATTTCCAAAACCAAAAGGGAGTAATTATGAAGAAGAAACTGCTTGTTGCTACAATGCTGTCGGCTTTCGGTGTGACCTTAATCGGACACGCCGCCGACAATAAACTTGTCATCTGGACATCCTTGGAAGGACCAGAATTAAGCTGGGTGACCGATACCGCCAAACGCTTTGAAGCCAGCACCGCAGGCAAGGGACGCAGCGTCGAAGTGACATTCATTCCCTTTGGTGACATCAACACCAAACTGACCCAAAGCGCCCCAACCGGTTCGGGACCGGACGTGATCGCCCTCGTGCCACATGACCGCATTGGACCCCTCGCCGCCGCCGGTGTGCTCGAGCCAGTCGCACAGTACATGAGCGCTGCCCAGAAATCTGATACCCCAGCCTCGAGCATTGACGCCCTGAGTTACAACGGCAGCCTGCTTGGCTTCCCAGCCTTCGGTGAAGCCGTTGCCGTGATTTACAACAAGAAATTGCTGCCAGGTGGCATTCCTAAAAACTGGACTGCTTTTATCAAAACAGCCCAAGGTTTGACCAATGCGGGAGAACAAAAATTTGGTTTCCTGGGCAATATCGCGCAGCCTTACGCCATGTTTGGCTTTTACGCCTCAATGGGGGCTTACGTTTTTGGTAAGGACAGCAAGGGCGCACTGAACCCCAACGATGTTGGGCTTGGCAATGCTGGCGCGATCAAGGGTGCAAAGTTGGTCAATGATTTTAGATTCAAACTCAACCTGATTCCAGACGGCACACAAGACGGTCAGGTGCAAAAAGATTTGTTCTTGCGCAACAAACTTGCCATGTGGTTGACCGGACCTTGGGATGTGGGCGACGTCAAAAAAGCTGGCATTGACTTTGGTATTGGCATCCCGCCGCGCCCAATGGGTGCAGTCCGCGACTTCGCGCCTTTCGTTGGCATTCAAGGCGCTCTGGTCAGCGCTTACGCCAAGGACAAGAAAGCCGCCGCCAGCCTGGCGCAATTCCTTGCCAGCAGCAGCAGTCAACTTGCCATGAACAAAGTCGGCGGACGGATTCCTGTCTCCAAACGAGCCATCAACGAACTGAAAACCGATCCCGTCGCCACCGGTTTTGGCGCTGCCATCAAAAAAGGCATTCCAATGCCAAACATTCCAGAAATGGGCAAAGTTTGGGACCCTTGGGGTTCGGCGATTTCGTTGACCGTCCAAAACGCCCAACCCGACTATGAAGGCATTCTGACCAAAGCCGTCACTCAAATCAAAGCCAAGTAATCCATTGATCAAACCGTGATGGGAACTCCTCTTCCCATCACGGTCAACATAAACGCTCGAGCCATAAATTTATTGAAAGTGATTGTCCATGATTGCCAAACAACAAAAATCCAATCCCGAAAATATCCTCTCGAGCGTATTCATGTTGATCTCAAGCGTGCTTGCCGCAGGGATTTTGGGCGTAACAACATTTGTGCTGCTCGAGAATGCGATACCGAGTTTGCCGCGCTGGGCTTTTTTGTTGATTGCGGTGCTGGTCGTATCAGGCGTTTTATTACTGCTGCAAAAACAAATTAAGGTTTTACAAAATTGGACTTACCTGTTGCCAGCCGCCGTATTTTTAATCGGTTTTACCTGTTATCCCCTCGCCATGACGCTCTATTTTGCCTTCACCAATTATTCTGCCGTCAACTCTGGACGCCCCGACAGTTCCACACAGTTGCAAATCAAACGAATATCAGACAAATCAATTTTGGTACTCGACGCCACTGACTTAAACCGTCTGCACTGCGCCACCACAGACTGCGCCGGTGAAAAACTCGAGTTGCGCGACGCCACTCAAGCCACCCAAGTTGGTGCAACGTTCACGGTGGCTCGAGCTTCGGGTTTGGAAGTAATTTTTCAAGAATCTTTGCCTGCTGGCTTGAATCCAACTTTGTTGCGGCGCATGAGCGTGGTCAACTGGATTGGTTTTGAAAATTTTAGAACCATCTTCGCCAACGTTAGACGCGAGCTTGCGCCCGTGCTCGGTTGGAACATTATTTTCGCACTGTTCACCACCATTTTTAACGTTGTTGCTGGCGTGACGCTCGGGGTTTTACTCCATAATAAACGCCTGCGATTTCGCAATGTTTACCGTTCAATTTTATTCCTGCCCTGGGCAATCCCAGCCGTGATTTCAATTCAGATGTGGCAAACCTTGTTCAACACCAACTTTGGCGCGATGAACCGTTTGCTGGGCTTGTTCGGCTTTTTACCCGCACCGTGGTTGGACAACCCACTCTGGGCAAAAGCTGCAATTTTACTGGTCAATTTATGGCTCAGTTTTCCATTCTTTATGACCGCCACCCTGGGCGCACTCACCACCATTCCGGAAGAACTCTACGAAGCCGCCGAGGTGGACGGGGCAACACCCTGGCAGCGTTTCCGATTTATTACCCTGCCACTGATTCAAATGCCCTTCACACCGATAGTCCTCTCGAGCTTCGCCGCCAGTTTTAACAACATCAACCTGATTTACTTGCTGACCGCCGGTGGTCCAGTCCAAGAAGGCAGATTGCCCAACGCACAGAGCACCGACATTCTATTGTCCTGGGGTTTCAAGACTGCCTTTCAATCTGGCACAGGACAAAATTATGGTCTTGCCAGCGCCATCGCCGTGGTGGTCGGAATTATTACCGTTTCAATTTCCTTGTTTAACTTTCAATTCTCTGGCGTCTTCAAAGACACCTCCGTCAGCGACGATAAACCTACCTTTTCCCGAAGCTCGAGGTTTCCAAAAATTGGGACTTGGTTTGGCTGGATTGCTGTTGTCGCCTTTGTTGGCATATTGATCTGGTCGGTTATTGGATTGGCAGGCAGTGTCAAACCGAAATCGTTTGCCATTTTGTACCCTGTCAGTGGACCCGAAATGGTCTTGCTCGGCTTGCTTGCCGTGATTGCCGTGGTCGCTGGCATTGCCTATATCACCTATCAGATTGCGTTGCGAAAGAATTCTCGAGTCACCTACTTCAATATTCTTTCAACCCAACTCACCCACGGGTTTTTCTGGCTGGTGATTATCGGCACGATTTACCCCATCATGTACGTGCTCTCCGCCTCGTTCGACCCCTTAAACCGTTTGACCCAAGCCTCGCTGGGCACAAGCGAAGAACCACTGCTCACCCGCGCTCGAGTTATCCCCTCGCTCGAGGGACTGGATTTGAGCAATTACGCCAAACTGCTTGACGGCGTGGTAATTCCATCGTGGCAATTGCTCGGATTTGGTTTGGTCGTGCTGACCGCGCTGTTCTGGGGATTCAATCAATTTTTGGTTTCCAAAAATCCAACTCGAGCTGGCGAAACACGCTCGAGTATCGCCGCTTGGGTCACGTTGCTTGGTACGGCGGTTTTGATCTTGTCACTTTCGCCCGCGCAATTTACCAGCGCCAACCCAAGTTCTAAATTCTTGCTCTGGATTCGCAATACCTTGTTGATCTCGGGCAGCACGGGTTTAATCACCATGATCGTGACCACCACTGCGGGTTATGCGCTCGCGCGATTGCGGTTTTTTGGTCGGATGGGATTTTTGCAAACCATCATTTTCTTGCAGATGTTCCCCGGTTTGCTCGGCTTGGTCGCCACCTATTCTTTAATCAATTACTTGGGTTTGGTCAACACCTTTTCAGGTTTGATTCTGGCGTACTCGGGCGGTGTGATTTCTTTTGGTATTTGGGTTTTTAAGGGTTACGTCGAAACCCTACCCGCCAGCCTCGACGAAGCCGCACTGGTCGATGGTTGCACACGTTGGCAAGCCTTCTTGCGCATCATTTTGCCGCTCTCTGCCCCAGCCTTGGTATTCATTTTCTTGCTGCAATTTATCGGTACGTACACCGAATTTTTCCTGGCAAACGTCATCGTGACCGGTGCAGAAAATTGGAATGTTGGCGTGGGTTTACGGTCTTTCACCGCCGGACAATTTACCGTTTCTTACGGACCTTTCGCCGCCGCCGCCGTGCTTGGCGCAATGCCAATCGTGATTCTTTTTTATAGCTTTCAAAAAGTCTTTGTTTCTGGTTTGGCAAGCGGCAGCGTTAAAGGCTAAATAAATGAACAAAAGTCTCGAGCCACACGTGTAAAGCAACAAACCCCCTTCTCCCGTTGGCGGGAGAAGCGATTCCGCCCGTAGGTGCGTCTTGGAATTAAGAAGGGTCGGGGATGAGGGTGAGCGCACGTTCCAGTACCCTCGAGCAACACCAAAACCAAATTTCGCGCAACTCGAGTCAAAAATTTCAGAAGAGGTCATTTGAATGCGGCAAGTCTTAAACATCAACACCGATTGGCAATTTACCCCGCGTGACGAACCTTTGGCGCAATTCCCAAACTCGAGCTTCGAGTTTGAACGGGTGAGCTTGCCGCACAGCAACGCGGTTTTGCCGCATAACAATTTTTCGGAGCGCGATTACTGTTTTGTTAGTTGGTACAGGCGCGAAATTCTGATTCCACTTGAAGCTCGAGGGCAGCGTGTATTTGTTGATTTTGACGGTGTAATGATTGCCTCGCAAGTGTTCGTGAATGGCGTGGCGGTTAGGGCTGAACACCGTGGCGGCTTCACACCATTCTCGAGGGACATCACCGATTTTGTGCGTTTTGGAGCGACCAATTTGCTCTCTGTTCGGGTGGATTCGACTGAACGCGCCGACATTCCACCGTTTGGTGGTTTGGTCGATTTCTTGACTTTTGGTGGCATTTACCGCGATGTGTTCTTGCGGTTTACCGATGATGTTTTTATTCAGAACCTTGCGACTTTTAGCAGTCAAATTTTAGAGTCCAAAAAAAACCTGGTCGTGAATGCTCGAGTGGTGAACACCAACCAAGCACCAACGACCATAATGGCACAAGCGAACTTGTGGGATGGTGACACGTTAATCGCCTCGCAAAAAATTCAGATCACCCTCGAGCCTGGGCGCGATACCGAAGCCTGTTTTCAACTTCAAAACTTGAATGTTGAACTCTGGGAACTCGAGCATCCAAAGTTGTACAAGCTCGAGGTGGAGATGCAAAACGGTGATGTGCTCGCAACCCAAGTTGGTTTTCGCAGCGCCGAATTTCGGGAAGATGGCGCGTTTTACCTCAATGGCAAGGCGTTAAAACTTCGCGGCTTAAACCGTCATCAGAGCTTTCCGTATATTGGCATGGCAGCCCCAGCGCGGCTGCAACGCAAAGATGCTGAGATCATCAAATACGACTTGGGTTGCAACATTGTGCGCACCAGCCATTACCCGCAATCGCCGCATTTTTTAGACCATTGCGACGCGATTGGTTT
>JANMUC010000215.1:0-4432 GCA_031391225.1 Deinococcales bacterium | reverse complement strand
GAATTCCAATTTTATTGAGGCTGACTCGAGCGCCCACCCTCACCCGACTCGCTAAGGCTCGCCACCCTCTCCCGCCTGCGGGAGAGGGTCAAAAACCTTGATTCAGTCACGATTTTCTCCCCTCCCCCAACATCAGGAGAGGGGTTGGGGGTGAGGGTAGACTCGAGTTCGCATTTTTATAAATCCAAAGATGTCAAATAGGTTCTATACGGAATCAACGGGAACACTTCGTTATGCCGCTTCTTGACCATAAAACGCACCTACGGGCATGGTCGCTTCTTGACCATAAAAAGCACCAGTCTTGACCCTAAAAATGCACCTGACGGGCTGGGTCGCTGCGGGCATGGTCGCTTCGCTCTATACCTTCGTTAACCCCGTTTACTCCGTGTTTTTGCCACTCCCGTTGGTCGGGGGAACAGTCGATAAAGCATGACAGTTCCCCGCAATTTGGTATTAAAACCCAAGGCTCAAGCCAATGGTTATTTGGTGATGATTTCTTTGATAACTTTCGGACGTGCTTGACGCATTCCCAAGAAAAAGCCAAGAATCAAACCCAACAGCAACGGAATGCCAATCAAAATACCAAAATTCATGACAAACGACGGATAGTTGAAAAACGAAACCACCGCCGTGCTCTGCGAGAGCACCAGCACGACAGCGACCAGAACCACAAGACCAATTAAAATCCAGCGAAAGTTTCCCATAACCCAGTATACGCGGTCTGGGTTGCTCGAGTTCCAAGGGAAAATTACAATAAGCAAAAATCGGAAATTTGGGCGAACTCGAGAGCTTACCTCAACAGGTTTGTGTACGCAAAATCGAGCACCAGACCCAAGAACTGCCCGACGGGTTGCTGCAACAAAATCAGCACGAAAAATGCCAGATAACCACTTTGCGGTAAAAAATGCCGCAAGCTTTGACCCACCGACCCAGGAATCACTGCTGCCAGAAAATGCGCCCCATCGAGCGGCGGAATCGGCAAGAGGTTAAAAACCGCCAAGACCACATTTAACCTGAACAAAGTCAGCAAGCCATCAATAATCCAACTTGGAGTCGTACCACCGCCAATTAAACTGCTGCCGACCACATGAACATCCAAAAGACGCAATGCCAACGTGGCAACCAGAACCAAGGTCAGATTCATCAAAATTCCGGCGCTCGAGACGAGGGCTTCACCAGCCAAGCCGTGACGGTACAGTTCTGGACGGGTGCGTACCTGCCCCAGAAAACCAAAACCGATCAGCAAGAACATGATAAAACCGATCCAGTTGAGGTAATACAGCGGATTCCAAATGAACTTGCCGTTTTTGGTCGGGGTGGGATCGCCCTCAAAAATGGCGGCGAGCGCATGACCGTACTCATGAACGGTGACTGAAACCAGCAACACCAGGAAATAGGTGAACGCCTCGAGCGGCGGCAAGCCTTGCAAGCCCATTACATCAAACCAATGGCTTGTAGCACTGTTACGATTACCGAAATGATCGCACCAGAAATGGCTCGGGTAATTCCCAAATACGAGAGCACCAGGAAAATAATCATAAAACCAAAGGGCGTGCTGTTGGTAAACTGTTCGATTTGATCCATCACACGGTTGATTTCACGGTTTCCAAAAGCCCGCACGACTCGAGAGCCGTCGAGCGGCGGCACTGGGAAAATAAACAAGGCTGCCAAACTGATCACATTTCCAGCGCCAGAATAGAAACCTTTAACAATAGACTGAGCACTGTCTCCAACGAATTTATTCAGCAAAGCACCAATCAGAATAAGTACAAAAGCCCACAGCACCAAACTGATCGGACCAAGCAACCAGATCAGCGCTTCCGAACTCGAGCGACCCCGAAGGTTGTAGGACTTTAACGGAATGGTGTTGGGAATGGCAAAACCAAAAATGGCTAACCAGATCAAATAAATTGGGTTGAGGTGCACCCTGGGTTCGGTGCTGGTAAACCCCTGACTTTTGGCAGTGTTATCGCCCAAACTCGAGGCAACCAAGGCTTGCACGACGTTATGGAGCACCAAACCAAATGCCATTGCCGCGAGTGCCATCAGATAGGTCAGTGGACTGGTGAACAATTCTTGAATAAAAATGGAAAACATGTGTCAGTTTACGATGCAAACGCTCAAGAAAAGGAGGGTTAGCCCCTTTTGCCGATAACCTCAACCTCGAGCGACCTTAATTTAAGGCACAGGCAACAAGGTGGGCGCAATACCGATTCGCAGGCTGGGCAGACGTTGCAGCACAATTTTCGGATCGCTGGGCACGTCGCTCTCCGAACCAAGCAGAATAAGCTGAGCGGGTAGCGCGGCTGTGCCAAGGTTGGTGGCTCGACTCAACGCCGCCGTAGTGGTTTCACCAAGTCCTCGAGCAAATTGCAAGGTTGGGTCTTGGGTCACCAGAAAGTTGAGGCTAAAACGGTACGGTTTTGGACAACCAGCCGGGTTGGGACAGCTTGGATAGGCGGCAAAAGGGAAAGTGCGTGGAAGTTTTGTGCCAATGGTGACGTAGGTTTTACCCAGTGCGGTTAAGGCTCGAGCTTTGTTGATATCTTTGGCGGTAAACCCGTAATCGAGCACGCTGTCGCTCGCGCCGAGCACCCCTGCCGTTCGGGCGTTTTGCTCCAAGGTGGGGTCGTATAAGCCCGAGTACGCTTGGAAGTCGCTGGTGACCGGATCTGGCTGTGGACTGCTGGTCAATTTTGTGCCGTGGGTGGGCAGCAAGCTTTGCAAAACAGCAGTGTTGATGATTGCTAGGCTGTTAAAGTCAAACATGCTGTTCACGCCCATGCCGCTCGAGTTGGCTTGTTGGTTGACGGCGCGAAGGGTCAGGTTGGGAAAATTGGTGGCGCTTAAATTGCTGACTTCAAAAGTCATGGTCAAATACCGAAAACCACCAGCAATGTCATCAATGTCCGAATAGGACAAGGGCTTGAAGGCAAAGGTGTTGCTCGAGTCATTGGTCGTTGCGGTTTTACCCGTGTTCCACTCGAGGCTGATTGATCCCAGAACGCTGGGAATGCCGCTTGGAATGCTGGTCAGGTACGAAAGTGGGACGGTGCTGCTGCCAGTCACTCGAGCGCCAACCATGTTGGTTCGGGTGGCGGCAACCAAGGTCGAATTGGGAAATGCCCGAACGTTGGCAGCGCCAACCAGGGCGGCTCGAGCCAAGGCGGCGGCACCGTTGATGGGTTCCTCGAGGCTCTGCACCACGTGAGTACTGTCATTTTGCGCCACGATAAATGTCATGACAAACCGAGTGCCTGCACTGACATCGGCGGCGGCTGGCAGGCGCATACTGAGTGCCACCTGCCCAGTTGCGCCGTTCGCAATGGTGCGGCTGTGACTGGTCGCATTTGCCCTGGCAACAAAGCCGTACTCGAGGCTGTACTCGCCAGGATTGATGATGCTGGCAGTTAAAGCGCTGCTGGTCAAAGCCGCGCTTTCGGTGGGCGTATAGACTTGCAAATCCGAGTGAAATTCGCTGACCAGATCGCTGCCATTTGTGCCTTGGGCGGGTTTGACACCGTTGACATCGCTATTGCTCGGAGCACCGCCAAAGGTGTTGATGCTTTTTAAAGCGCTGGCGTTGGCATTGCCCGTTTTGGCATACGCCACCAAACTGAGGTTAGAAAGGCTCGCGCCAGAATTGTTGGTGATGTTGTACACCGCTGTCAACGTGCGTTGGGTCGGGGTCACACCAAGGTCATCGAGCACCACAAAACTTTTTGAGCTGGCGCTGATGCTCGAGTCTGGTTTTGGCGTTAACGTTCTGGTTGGAAAAAACCGAGCGCTGTTGCGCGATAAACCAGTGCCGAAATTGACCTCGAGCGTGCCGAGAATCTTGGCTGGCTCGAGTGTCGCGGGGGTGGCGTTGCAAGCCACCAGAAGGGTCGTTGAACTGAAAATACAAAGCAATAATCGGCTCATGTGATTCACATCTTAGAGTTTACCACGCAAATTCTAGATTCAGACTTGGATTCTTAAAGTATTATTTAACCATCAGGTTTTAAGCCAACTCGAGAAACAGTTCAAAGACCAAAACCCTAACTCGAGTGTTTCACCTTTAAACATCACGGCGTAACTTACCAGCCAAAAACCAGGTTCCGGCATACGCCAGCGCACCAATCATAAACACGACCTGGTAATTAAAAATGTCCGCCAGTTTTCCACCAACCACTGGCATAAACACCGCAATGCCGACCAAGGTGCTGACCGTACCAATGTAGCGCCCTCTGGCGAGAGGGTTGGCGACACCCAAAATATGGTTGGCGTTGCCCAGGTTTAAACCCGCCTGTGCCACGCCCGAAAGCACGAACACCAGCGCGTACCAGTTGCCCGCGCCTTTGGGCATTAGAAGCGCAGTTAAGAGTGCCGCGATTGAAAACCCGAGCGCGTAACGAATGATTCGCCTCGAGCCAAAATTGCTCGCCACCAC
>JANMUC010000212.1:0-2909 GCA_031391225.1 Deinococcales bacterium | reverse complement strand
GGATCAGGGCTAAAATCACGCCTCAATCTATCTCAGAATTGGGGTTTACACTCGAGATTATGAAGAAAGCCTTGTTGTTGGTTTTTTTAACCGCCTGTTTTGCGTCTGGGGCAATCACACCGCCAAATACCAACTTGAGCGCGTGTTCGTTGTTTCCCAAAAACAACGTTTGGAACGCCCGCATCGACAAGCTGCCAGTTGATAAAAACTCAAGCGCTTATATCTCAAGCATCGGGGCTGGGGTTGGCTTGCACCCAGATTTTGGTTCGGGTTTGTACGAGGGCAAACCGATTGGGATTCCGTTTGTGGTTGTTCTAGCCAATCAAGCTGGTGTGCCAGTCACATTTGAATACGATGACCAGAGTGACCACGCTTTGTACCCAATTCCGAAAAATCCGCCGATTGAAGGTGGGGCAACCTCGAGCGGTGATCGTCATATTTTGGTGGTGCGTCAGGGTGAGTGCAAGCTTTACGAGTTGTTCAGCGCGTACCCAAACACTGACGGTTCGTGGCGGGCTGGTTCTGGCGCAATTTGGGATTTAAACTCGAACGCTTTAAGACCGATGACTTGGACGAGTGCAGACGCGGCTGGATTGCCGATACTGCCGGGGCTGGTACGCCACGATGAGGTGGCGGCGGGGGTTATTAACCATGCCATACGTTTCACTGCTCAAACCACGCAAACTGCCTTCGTGTGGGCTGCCCGCCATCAAGCCGGAGCCTCGAGCAACCCAAACCTGCCACCGATGGGCGCACGGTTTCGGCTCAAAGCCAGCGTTGACCTCTCGAGCTTTCCCAAAGATGTTCGGGTGATTTTGACGGCGCTCAAAACTTACGGTTTGATTCTGGCTGACAACGGCTCGAGTTGGTATGTCTCAGGCACGCAGGACGAGGCTTGGGACAACGACATTCTCTCGAGCATTAGCAAGGTCAAGGGTTCGGATTTTGAGGCGGTAGACATCTCGAGTTTGATGGTAAATCCCAATTCTGGCGAGGCAAAATCACAATAATTCAGGGTGCACGGTGCGCCAATAGCGCTCGAGTCCCGCCGCGTCAGAAGCGGAAATACTGGCTGGGACGTAACCACCTGCAAATTCGTCGGATGCTTGCAAACTGGTGGCGCTGCGAAGTCGAGCCGCGATTGCCGCTACGCTTTCCCCTGCTTGCAAGCCCGCCAGCGAAATTTGCGCGAAACGCTCGAGGTTTTCGCGCAACGTCTCGAGGTGGGTTGCTGCATTGTCAAAACGTCCAAAGTGCGCTACGTAGAGCGATTTTGCAGCTCGAGATTTCAGTAATTCAATACTGGTTCGCCAATGCTCGAGGTTGATATCTGGTGGAGGCGTCGGTGGAACTGGAGCTTGATTACCAATTCGCACTCCTGCCACATCGCCCGCAAAAATAACGTCCTCGAGTTGAAATGCCAGATGATGCACGGCGTGACCTGGCGTGTAGAGCGCAAGAAGCTCGAGATTGCACAGCCCAAGCTGCTCTCCTCCATTCAACACCTCAAGGTGCGAAACGGGTTCGATATTGCCCCAGATTTCGGTCATTCGGTCACCAAAAATTTGTTTGGCGCTGGCGAGCAATCGCGTTGGGTCAATCAAGTGTTTTGCGCCCTTGTCATGAACGAAAACCGTCAAATTCAACTCTCGAGCCAGCCTTCCCGCCGCGCCCGCATGATCGAGGTGGATGTGCGTCAAAAGTAAGTATTTTAAATTTCGAGCATCGACCCGCTCGAGTTCTGAATACAAATTTTTCAAGGTGCTTTCAGGTCCACAATCGACCAAAATGCTGCCCTGATCTGTTTTAATGACATGTGCCGCGAGTGCGTTGCTCGAGCCTCTTAACTTCAAATCGAGCGTATGAATTTTGGTCATGAACCCAGTTTATGATGAATATATGGCGTATGAGATCAGACCCGCAAGGCTTGAAGACGTTTATTCAGCCTCGAGCATTTTGATCCAAGCCGCAAATTGGCTGGAGCAGACAGGAGAAATGCGTTGGCGTCCCGAACAGTTCAGTCCTGACTTGCTCGAGCCATTGGTGCATTCTGGCGAACTGTATTTGGCACTTCGAGATGACAAGCCGGTTGGCACAATGTACTTGCAACTCGAAGATCAATTGTTCTGGTCTGATGTCCCAATGGGTGAAAGTCTTTTTATCCACAAACTCGCGGTCGGTTTGGAAGCTAGGGGAACGGGCGTTGCGCCAGCCTTGATTGCATTTGCCAAACTCGAGGTGCAACGTCAAGGGCGCAAATTTTTGAGGCTTGATTGCCGTGATCATCCAAAAATTCGTGCCTTGTACGAAAATGCGGGCTTTCAATTGCGCGACATTGGAAGTTTTGTCAATTCGGTCTTTTGCCGTTACGAAATAGATTTGGATTTATTACTTTCCAACCTCGAGCCTAATGCCCAACACGGTACGTGGTAAAAAACCGAACAAATCGGTTTGCAAATACTGTGCGGCAGATTTGTCCAGGTTGAGGCTTTGATTCAAAAAAGCGGTGGCGAAATGTTTGGTGATATCGTTAAGACGTTCCATGTCCCAAACGGGTTCAAACCAGCGTTCAAAATCTTTGAAATTGGCTCGAGCATCAGGTGGCGGGTTATTGGTAAACGGATTATGCAAGGCTGACTCGAGCGTTAAAAGATACTTGGGTTTTGCGCCCGAGAGTTTAAACGCCATCGCCGCATCGCGTTCGTACAAGGCAACATCATCCTGACGACCACAGGCGACAAAAAGTGGGATTCCCATGCTGGCAAATTGGGCTGGCGAGAGCCAAGGAATGCCGTAAGGAGCCATCACAAAAACCGCTTTGACTCGAGGGTCGGGCTTGATCACATCTTTGCCGCGCAGTTTGATCAAGTTATCAATGAACGGTAAAATAAAGCTCGGACCTTCGTTTT
>JANMUC010000187.1:0-1251 GCA_031391225.1 Deinococcales bacterium | reverse complement strand
GATATTGGAAGTGGAAAATTGTATTGCCTCGATTAAAATATCTGTCCAATCAGTTAGGGCAAACGCACCAACTATGCCTTGACAGACAACCCAAGCAACGACAACAAATAATCAGGATTCAACAACGCCTTCAAACGCTTCCGTCGTTTTGAAATGTTCAAACCCACATCCAAATTCAACAAATTCAACGCCAACCGACGAATCAAACCTAAATTCTCAGCCGCAAACCCTCGACGTGTTCGACTCGCATCTTCACGAAATACCACATCCAACACGTAATGCTGTTGATTTTCAATACTCCAATGCCCCCGCACACCCTCAAGCGCCTGTTCAGCCGTCCAATCTTTAGAACTCAGAAAATACCGCCGTTCAAAAGAACTTTTGCCTTGTCTGACAGTCTTAGCTTCAACCACAATCAAACATTTCAAATTCCGCCAAGATTCAACATTACAATCCGCCACTGCAAATTGCTTTAAATCCTTGAGAACATAACACGTTCGTTCTTCTTCCCGTCCGTGTCCAACGTCAAAACTCGAGTCTCGTTCGGGTTTCTCTCGAGTGTTCCCTTTGTCTTTGAGTACATCCTCGAACAGGTCTTGAGCAGCTTGATGCAAAGTTCCTTGATTGCCTTTTAACGCCACCAAGTAATCCCCACCCCCTTCAACGATTAAATCTGTGGTGTCTTTCTGACAACCCATCGCGTCTAAACTCACCAACGTTCCTTCAAGATCAAGTAGTTTTAGTAAGACTGGAACAGCTTTAATCTCATTGCTTGTACTTTCGACGCTCACATGACCAAGCACCAATTGATGCTCGCTCGACCAAGCACTCACGATTTCCACGGCAGGTTGTTTGGCTTGATTGATACGTTTGCCAGTGCCTGTGCTTCTACTGCCACATAAGACCTTGCCAGCGACCATGCCCGCCAGGTGCTCAAGAATCGATTTGAATGTGTTTGATTTTTTCAAGACTTTCTGGGGTTTGAAGTTGCATCCATGACGCAAAGAGTTGCTGCCAGAGAATCGGATCAATCAACGAGAACGTTCGGTTGATCGTGTCATGACTGGGAATGCCGTTAGGCAACTCAAGGAATTGTTTGAAAAAGTCATGTTGCTCCAGGGCGTAATCGGCGATTTCTTCCCATGTGTCGCATTTGGCTAGCATCGCGCAGAGGGTGATGACGATGATGTCGATGAGTTTATGAAGTTTGCTGGGGTGTTCACGGCGGGTGTCTTGGAGGCTGCTGAAATG
>JANMUC010000172.1:0-6647 GCA_031391225.1 Deinococcales bacterium | reverse complement strand
GGGCACGCGGTGACGGTCGTTGATCTCGAGCGAGGGTCGTTTGAGAATTTTTTGAACCAAGATCAAAATCTGGTCTTTGGTGTCTCTCGAGGGGGAAGTCCTTGTCAAAAACCTTAATTATTGTGGAATCGCCTGCGAAGGCTAAAACCATCTCGAAATTTCTGGGTGCGGGTTATGTGGTCGAGTCAAGCTTTGGGCATATTCGTGATCTGCCACGAAATGCCGATGAGGTTCCAGCCAAGTTTAAAGGCGAACCTTGGGCGCGTCTGGGAATCGATGTCAACAATGACTTTGCACCTTTATATGTGGTCAATGCCGACAAACGTCAGCAAGTTGCAAAGCTCAAAGCTTTACTGAAAGACTCGAGCGAAGTGATCTTGGCGACAGACGAGGACCGCGAAGGCGAAGCGATTGCTTGGCATTTGCTGGATGAACTCAAACCCAAAGTGCCAATCAAGCGCATGGTCTTTCATGAAATCACCAAAGAAGCCATTCTGAACGCCATCAAAAACCCCAGGTCAGTCGATGAGAACCTGGTTCAAGCCCAGGAAACGCGCCGGGCATTGGATCGTTTGTACGGCTTTGAAGTTTCGCCCGTGTTGTGGAAGAAAGTCAAACCGCAACTCTCGGCGGGACGCGTGCAAAGCGTCGCAACTCGTTTGTTGGTCGAACGCGAACGCGAACGCATGGGTTTCACGCCCGCCAGTTGGTGGGACATTGACGCCAAATTTGAAACCTTAAACAAAGAAGAATTCCCTGCCAGCCTGATCGAACTCGAGGGCAAGCGTCTTGCGTTGGGCAAAGATTTTAACCCCAAAGGCGAATTTACTGGCAGCGATAAGATCGTGCGCCTGAATGAACTCGAGGCTCGAGCGCTTGCAACTAGTTTGAAGGGCGCAAATTTTAAGGTTTTAAGCACCGAAGAAAAACCCTTCACGCAGCGCCCCTACGCGCCGTTTATCACCAGCACCTTGCAGCAAGAGGGTGGGCGCAAACTCAACTTTACCGCCCAACGCACCATGAGAACCGCTCAGCGCCTGTATGAGGGTGGTTACATCACATACATGCGTACTGACAGCACAAGTCTGTCCAAAGAGGCTTTGAACGCCGCCAGGGAGCAAGTGCGTGATCTGTACGGCGAGTCGTTCTTGCATCCAACCCCGCGCACCTACGAGAAAAAAGTCAAGAATGCCCAGGAAGCCCACGAAGCCATTCGACCCGCAGGCGAGAAATTTCGCACGCCACAAGAATTGCGCAGCGAATTGGGCGAAGATGAATGGAAAGTCTACGACTTAATCTGGAAACGCACCGTGGCATCACAGATGGCAGACGCTAGAGGGCGCAGGCTTGCCGTGCGAATCGGTGCAAACGCCAGCGATGGTCGCGCCACAGTTTTTGCCGCATCGGGGAAAACCATTGACTTTGCGGGTTTCTTGCGGGCTTACGTCGAAGGTTCTGACGACCCAGAAGCCGCACTCGAAGACCGTGAAATTAATCTTCCAGCCTTGGCGCAGAATGACCGCGTGACCGACAAAACCCTCGAGCCGAAGGGTCACAGCACCCAAGCCCCAGCGCGGTACACCGAAGCCTCCTTGGTGCAAGCACTCGAGGAAAAAGGCATTGGACGCCCGAGTACCTACGCCAGCATCATTCAGACCATTCAAGACCGTGGTTATGTCTTCAAACGCGGCACAGCTTTAATCCCAACCTTTATTGCTTTTGCCGTGGTGACCCTCCTCGAGAAGCACTTCACCAAATTGGTCGATTACAGCTTCACCGCGAAACTCGAGGATGACCTTGACGGCATCGCCAACGGCGAGCAAAAACGTAGCCCGTATCTAAACAATTTTTACTTCGCCCCAGAATCTGGTTTAAAACCCATGATTGCCGAAAACCTCGAGAGCATTGACCCTCGAGCCATTGCCACGATTTTTATTCCGCGACTTGAGGGCAGTGGGATAGAAGTTCGGGTTGGACGGTACGGCAGTTTTATGCAGCGCGGCGATCAAAAAGGCAATATTCCAGAGGACTTCCCACCAGATGACCTGACACTCAGTAAAGCCGAAGAGTTACTGACCCAAAAATCCAACGAACGCGAGTTGGGTATTGATGCAAACTCTGGCATGACCATCAGCGCCAAATCAGGACGCTTTGGACCTTATGTCAGCCTCGGCAACCCTGGCGAGGTCGGCGTGAAAAACGCCAGCCTCTTCCCTACTGACAAAATTGAAGAAATTACCCTCGAGCACGCTTTAAAGCTTCTTTCACTGCCCCGTTATGTCGGCGTTTCTCAAGGCGAGGAAGTCTGGGCGTTCAACGGCAAATTCGGACCGTACATCAAACGTGGCGGGCAAGAAGACAAGGGCGTCTCGAGAACCATTGGTTCGCACGAAGAATTGTTCAGCATCACGCCAGAGCAAGCCGAAGAGGTGTTTGCCCAACCCAAAACCAGGGGTCGCGCCGCAGCCAAACCTCCTGCCAAAGTCTTTGAATTTGAAGACCGCAAACCAATAGAACTGCGCGACGGACGTTTTGGACCGTATTTGTCTGACGGCGAAATGAACGCTTGGTTACGTGCTGGGGATCGCCCAGACGACCTTGACGCAGACCGCGCTCGAGATATTTTCAATGAACGTGCCAAACTGCCAAAAGGTAAACCTGCGAAAAAAGCCAGCACCACCAAAACTGCGGCAACCAGTAAAACCAAGGCAAGTACTGCAAAAACCGCAACTCGAGCCAGCAAAACCACCAAAAAAGCCCCAACTCGAGCTGCCAAAACAGCAAAACCCAAAGTTGCCAAAACCCCAAGCGAAAAACCTGCTTGGACTGAACTCGAGCCATTCGCACAAACCTTTGACCCCACCACCGCACAACTTCTAAAGCTGGTCAACGGTCAAGGTGTCAAAATGGCTGAAGCCGCCACGCAATTAAGGATTACACCCGAAGATGCCATGAGTCGTTTTCGCGCATCGAACTTTAAGTTGTACAACCTATACCGTAAATCTCGAGCTGCCAGCGTTTAGTGGTTGAAACTTGAGATTGAGAAAATGGTCAGCATCGAACAAAGATGCTGACCGTTGTTTTTTTGCATAAATTTGTCTCAAGGATCAAATTCAATTTGACAAAGGCTTGATAATCTTTGTGGCTCGAGATGAAATAAATTCAATAATTTGTTGGTTTATGCCAATATTTTTGGTTATTCTAAAAAGAAAAGTTATACTTATACGAGTATTTTGCTGATTTTTATATAAATCAAAATATTCCAATTTATTACTAATATACAAGAATTGGCTATCAAAACTTAATTTTAATACTTCTGCAGGATCAAAAAATTCTAAAATAATAGATTCATGAGTCAAAGAGAGAGCAATGACCGGTAATTTAGTATTATTTAAGTATAAAAACTCTTTTTCATCTTCAAAATTCCAGGTTATAAAATTTATCCAACAGTCTTCACTCTCAGAGAGATAGTTCTTAAGATTCATTTTTTTACTTAATGAATCTTCTCCTAGTTTATTAAGTATGTAATGTGGGGTGAAAACACTAGAGATTTTAACTTTATACTTTCCAATTTGGAAAGTAGCCCCATACCAACTCGAATATGTTGAATCCCATTTTGATTCTTTTATCAACTCCAAAACTATAAACTCTTCGACAGAAATTAATTCAGAAACGTCTATGGCTATATCGTTTTTGATTTCAGGAATCCTAAACAAGATATAACCAACCTCCAAGTATTCCCAGTTAAACTTAAATCCCTGATCTTCAAGAAACTTTATACTTTCAGCAGTTTTATTTTTCCAACTTTCGATATTTTCTGTTACAGCAGCAGTTGGACCAATAGAGCAAGCAAATGCTGTCTGGAAAACCAAAAACAAAATCAAGACCAAAGTTCTCATGCTCAAATTATACCGCGAAACCTAAATCCTAAAACCCAAAATCTCGAGCTTCAAACCCTCGAGATTTCACGAACTGTTCTCTTGAACACCACAAAACCCGCATAAGCCTGTACAATGCCTGCTTGTGAGCAAGGGACGTGTTCTGGCAGCCATGAGCGGAGGGGTGGACTCGAGTGTGAGTGCCGCGCTCTTGCGTGATGATGGGTACGAAGTGATTGGCGCGATGATGCGCTTCTGGCCCGATGCGAAACGCGTGGATACATTCGATTCGTGTTGCTCGCCCGATGCGGCGTATGAGGCGAGGCGTGTGGCGGATTCGTTGGGCATTCCATTTTATTTGCTCGATTACCGCGATGTGTTTGAAAAAAACATTATTGAACCCTTCGTCAACGAGTACAAAGAGGGTCGCACGCCAAACCCGTGCGTGCTCTGCAATTCCAAAGTGAAGTTCGATCATTTGGTCAAAAAATCAAAAATGCTGGGTTGCGATTTTGTCGCCACAGGGCATTTCGTGCGCCGTTTTGACACGCCGTCAGGTCCAGAGTTTCACCGTGGCAACGACCCGAAAAAAGATCAAACCTACTTCTTATGGGGAACACCCAGGGAATCGCTTGAGAAAGTGCTATTTCCAGTGGGGCATCTCGAGAAACCCGCCGTGCGTGAATTGGCGCGGGGTTATGGTTTGATCACGGCTGAAAAACCCGAAAGCCAGGATATTTGCTTTGTGCCAGGCACAATAGCCGAATTCTTGTCCGAACGCATCAAGCCACAAATGGGCGCGGTGGTGGACACCCAAGGAAACGTGGTTGGCGAGCATGAAGGCACGCAGTTTTACACGATAGGGCAGAAAAAAGGCATGAAGCTGTTTCACTCGCATCTCGAGCGGTACGTGATCGCGCTTGATACCGAAAAAAACCAGGTGATTGTCGGAACGAAAGCTGATTGCAACACCCAGACGCTCGAGGTTCGGGGGGTGAATTACTTGGTGGACATCGAAAACCTGCCGTCTAAAGTCATGGCGCAAGTGCGTTACCGTCAAGTGCCGAGCAGCGCAACGCTGGTGCAAGCATCGGATTCCAGCTTTCAACTCGAGTTTGACGAACCTCAATTTGCGATTACCGCAGGTCAAAGCGCCGTGATTTATGATGGCTCGAGGTTGTTGGGTGGCGGGTTTATTCGGGAGCGGGCGCTGATGATTCCGAGTGTGCAACCTCGAGATAGACTTGCTGTCTGAAGCTCGAGAACGTACAATCTTGTGGCAATCATGCCCGTTAGCGATTCCGCCCGCTAGGTGCGTCTTGGAATCAAGAAGGTGCGTTTTATGGTCAAAAAGCACGGGTCTGTAGCTCAATCGGTTAGAGCAGCGGTCTCATAAACCGTTGGTTTCGGGTTCAAGTCCCGACGGACCCACCAAAAAAGAAGCCTGTCAATGACAGGCTTCTTTCCTTTTAGGCTTTCTCGAGTTTGGCTCTTTTTGTTGAGCGTCAGTAACAGCGTGTGCAACGGGTCGTCAATTCAGAGCCGAAACACTGACCACTCGAGGTTTCACAGGGTTAGGAAACAGATCTGACCGCTTGCTTTTTCTTGGGTCGTGCCACGGTTCACACTCCGATCTCGAGTAAGTCAGCAAAAAGTGCCTTGATACCAACCCGCACAGGTTCGGATTCGGCATTGGTCAAAGCACCGTAATGCTGGTCAATGCGGTACACGTCAATCATTTGTATCTGGTCGAGCAACACTACACTTGGGGCAGGAAGCACCGCTCCTTCAATCACGGGGTACAAACTCCCCCCAGCTTTTACCCATGTCCCTAATGTCGTGGTGAGTGGTGCAACGATCAGGCAAGGGTACCGGCTACGTCCCACGCTGTCAGGATTGGCAATGACCAGGCAAGGGCGTGTGCCTTCTTGCTCGCGTCCTGTTGGTTTGTTGCGCTTAGGGAGTTTAATCAGTGCAATGTCCCCAAACTTCATGTTTGTCCCACAAAAGCACGTTTCTTGAGGTCGTACTTAACGGGTTTTCCTGCTTTTTTGAACGACTCATGCCACTGTGCAAGTTCTTCGGGCGGTACGTCTTTTTCAATTTCAGTCAACCGATCAGACATGGCAATGGCAGCACCATCAAGCCATTCTCGAGTTTCGCTCTCTTCTGTGGACAAGGGTTCTTCAATGACCTCGAGCAGATCGTTGGGGGTAACGGTTTGACCAGTCAGGCGCATCAAGGCTTGCATCACTTCGCTCAGTGTTTCGAGATCAACACGCTTCACTTTTTCACCACGGGCAAGAGCATAAACGCTCCCTTGTGCGGCTTTTCCTGCCACCTCTTTAGACAATCGGTAAGCTGTTAAATTGTTTTGTTGCAAATATCGGTCAAGGGAAACTCGTATATTCATTTCGATACCTCCTACATAAACATAGCAGTAATACAGATACTTGATAAGCATTGCAGATATATGTAGTATTTAGGGACTCGAGAACGCCATCCCTACAAAAAGAGACGTTCTCGAGAATTCCATTTTAAGGAGTCCTACACATGCTACACCAAGTCAGCAATCCACGCGCAACCCAAGGCAAATACCGCAATCTGACAAGCTCTGACTGGCAAGCAGTCCACGCCCGAATCTCGACCACAAACGGTAAAGCCACTGTGACCACAGCAAACGGGCATGAAGTGTCATTCACTCGAGTGGAAATTGAATATCTCAATCAAAAATACAGCAAGGTTTAGTACCGCTAAATGGCTTCACTC